>CBDUCD010000147.1:0-6928 GCA_965365535.1 uncultured Rhodothermales bacterium
CGCCGTGCAGCGCGCCTATGGCAAGGGTGGCGCCGAGGGCAAAGCGCGCCGAACTGAAGCCCAGCGCGGCCCCGGCCACGCACGCGGCCAGGATGCCCACGAAGGCGGAAAAGACGAGAAACAGGTCGGCGTGGGCGATAAGGCGCTGCATGGCGAGAGGGCGTTGCGGGGCGAGGCGTAGAGAGGTATCAACGCCCGGCCACCGCAAGGGCTATGCCGCGCCCTCGGAAACGGGCGTCGCGGGCTCGTAGGCGAGGCGCGAGGCCAGCCAGCGCTCGACGGTTTCCACGTCCATGCCTTTGCGGGCGGCATAATCTTCCACCTGGTCGCGCCCGATCTGCCCCACGTTGAAATAGTTGGCGTCGGGGTGGGCGAGGTAAAGGCCGCACACGCTGGCCGCCGGGTGCATGGCAAGCCCCTCGGTAAGCACGACGCCCGTTTTGCGCTCGGCGTCGAGCAGGTGCCAGATCGTATGCTTTTCCAGATGGTCGGGGCAGGCGGGGTAGCCCGGCGCCGGGCGGATGCCGCGGAAGCGCTCGGCCACGAGGTCGTCGGGCGCCAGCGTTTCGTCGGCGGCGTAGCCCCAGTACTCGCGGCGGACGCGCGCGTGCAGCCACTCGGCGAGGGCCTCGACGAGCCGGTCGGCGAGGGCTTTGACGAGCAGGGCGCGGTAGTCGTCGTGCTGCGCCTCGTAGTCGCGCGCGAGGGCGTCGGCGCCGTGGACGCCCGTCACGAAGGCGCCGGCATAATCCCGCACGCCCGAACCGGCGGGCGCCACGAAGTCGGCGAGGGCGCGGTTGGGCTTGCCGCCGCCTTTCTGGGTCTGCTGCCGGAGGGTGTGGAGCGTGGCGATGCGTTCGGTCCGGCTTTCGTCGCCGAAAAGCACGATGTCGTCGCCCGTGGCGGCGGCGGGCCACAGGCCAAAGGCGGCGTTGAGCGTCAGGGCACGCCGCGCCGCGAGGGCGTCGAGCAGGCGATTCGCGTCGTCGTAGAGCTTGCGCGCCTCGGCGCCCACGGCGGCATCGTCGAACAGGCGGGGGAATTTGCCCTTGATCTCCCACGCGATGAAAAACGGCCCCCAGTCTATAAACGGGCGCACGGTTTCGATGGGCACGCCGGGCAGGGTGTGCAGCCCCAGCCTTTCGGGACGGGTGATGGGCACGCGCCGCCAGTCGGACGTGAAAGCGTTCGCGCGGGCCTGTTCGAGGGGCAGCAGAACCGTCGCCTGCTGGCGCCGCGCAAAGTCCGCCCGCACGCCCTCGTACTCGTCGCGGATGCCGGCGGCAAAGGCGTCGCGGTGGGCTGGGGAGGCGAGCTGCTGCACCACGGGCACGCTGCGCGAAGCGTCGAGCACGTGGACGACGGGGTGGCGGTACTGGGGCGCGATGCGCACGGCGGTGTGCACCTTCGAGGTCGTCGCGCCGCCGATGAGGAGGGGCTTGTCGAAGCCCTGCCGCTCCATCTCGCGCGCCACGTGCACCATCTCGTCCAGGCTGGGCGTGATGAGGCCGCTCAGCCCCACCACGTCGGCGTTGTGGTGGCGGGCGGCGTCGAGGATTTTGTCGGCAGGCACCATCACGCCCAGGTCTATCACCTCGCAGTTGTTGCACGCCAGCACCACGCCCACGATGTTTTTGCCGATGTCGTGCACGTCGCCTTTCACCGTCGCGAGGACGATGCGCGGGCGGGCGTTGGCCTGTGGCGATGGGGGCGCGGCTGATGGCGCCCCTGCGGGCGTCGCCCCATCGCCGGAAGATTCGCCCGCTCGTGCTGCTTCCCTTTCGGCCTCGGCCTTGCCCTTCTCGATAAAGGGCTGCAAATACGCCACGGCCTTTTTCATCACGCGGGCGCTTTTGACCACCTGGGGCAGAAACATCTTGCCCGCGCCGAACAGGTCGCCCACGACGTTCATGCCGTCCATGAGGGGCCCTTCGATTACGGCCAGGGGCGACGGGTACTGCTGCCGCGCTTCTTCGACATCCGCCTCCACCCAGTCGGCGATGCCTTTCACGAGGGCGTGCTCCAGCCGCTCGGCGACGGGCGCGCTGCGCCACGCCTCGGCCTGCTGCGCCGTCTCGGCGGGGCCGCCGCGCAGCGTCTCGGCAAAGGCCACGAGCGTTTCCGTCGCGTCGGGACATCGGTTGAACAGCACGTCCTCGACGCGGCGCCGCAGCTCGGGGTCGATTTCGCTGTACACCTCGAGCTGGCCCGCGTTCACGATGCCCATGTCGAGCCCGGCGCCGATGGCGGCATACAGAAAACAGGCGTGGATGGCCTCGCGCACCTTTTCGTTGCCCCGGAACGAGAACGACACGTTCGAGATGCCGCCCGACACGCGGGCGCCGGGCAGGTGGGCCTTGATCCACCGCGTGGCCTCGATAAAGTCGAGGGCGTAGGTGTTGTGCTCGGCCATGCCCGTGGCGACGGGAAACACGTTGGGGTCGAAAATGACGTCTTCGGCGGGAAAACCCTCTTCGTCCACGAGAATGTGGTAGGCGCGGGCGCAGATTTCCTGGCGGCGCGCGAGGGTGTCCGCCTGCCCCTTTTCGTCGAAGGCCATCACGATGGCGGCGGCGCCGTACTGGCGGCACAGGCGGGCGTGGCGGCGGAACTCGGCCTCGCCCTCTTTAAGCGAGATCGAGTTGACGATGCACTTGCCCTGCGCGTTCTGCAAGCCCGCCTCGATCACGTCCCACCGCGACGAATCAATGACGAGGGGCACGCGCGCGATGTCGGGCTCGCCGCCGACGAGCCGCAGAAAGCGCGTCATGGCCGCCTGGGCGTCGAGCAAGCCCTCGTCCATGTTGACGTCGATCATCTGGGCGCCGTTTTCGACCTGCTGCCGGGCGATGACGAGGGCGGCCTCGTAGTCGCCTTCCTTGACGAGCCGGGCGAATTTGCGGCTGCCCGTGACGTTTGTCCGCTCGCCGATGTTGACGAAGTTGGTGCCGGGGCGGAAGGTGAACGGCTCCAGCCCGGCCACCTGGAGGAGGTGCGGCGGCGCCGGGGCGCGGCGCGGCGCCAGGCCCTCGACGGCGCGGGCGATGGCGCGGATGTGGTCGGGCGTCGTCCCGCAGCAGCCGCCGACGATGTTGAGCAGGCCGTCGCGGGCCAGGTCGGCCATCTGCGCGGCCATGAACTCGGGCGTCTCGTCGTAGCCGCCAAAGGCGTTGGGCAGGCCCGCGTTTGCGTACAGCGAGATAGGCGCCGACGCCACGCCGGCCAGGGCGCCGATAAAGGGGCGCATCTGCTTCGAGCCCAGCGCGCAGTTGAGGCCAACGGACAGGAGGTGGGGCGTGTGGGCAACCGATATCCAGAACGCCTCGGGCGTCTGCCCCGACAGCGTCCGCCCCGACATATCCACGACGGTTCCCGAAATCATGACGGGCACGCCCGCGCCGCGCGCCCGGAATGCCTCGTAAAGGGCGTAAATGGCCGCTTTCGCGTTCAGCGTGTCGAAAATCGTCTCGACCAGCAGCACGTCCACGCCGCCGGCCAGCAGCCCGTCAATTTGCTCGCGGTAGGCCCGCGCCACGTCGCCGAACGACACCGCCCGAAACGCCGGGTCGGACACGTCGGGCGACAGCGAAAGCGTTTTGTTGAGCGGCCCGATGGAGCCCGCCACCCAGCGCGGGCGCTCGGGGGTGCTGTAGGCGTCGCACGCCGCCCGCGCCAGCCGCGCCGCGCCCAGGTTGAGTTCGTGGATGAAAGCCGCGTCGTCGAGCCCGTAATCGGCCTGGGCAATGGTCGTGGCGCTGAAGGTGTTGGTCTCGATGAGGTCGGCGCCGGCGTCGAGGTACGCCTCGTGGATGGCGCGGATGATCTCGGGCTGCGAAAGGGTGAGCAGGTCGTTGTTGCCGCGCAGGTCGTGCCCGTGATGGGCAAAGCGACGGCCCCGGTACCCCGCCTCGTCGAGCCCGTGGGGCTGGATCATCGTGCCCATGCCGCCGTCGAGGATGAGGATGCGGTGGGCGAGGGCGTCGAGCAGGGCAGCGGTACGGTTCATGGCGCGGTTTGAGGGGAATGGGGCGCCAACGCCCCCGCTGCGGGCCGGTGCCCACGCCGCTACTCGACGCGCACCTCGAAACGCACCCCGCCCGACGCCGCGTCGATGCCGATGGTGGCAGGGCCGCTGAAGGCGGGCACGCCGGGCGAGAACACGCGCGTCGCCTCGCCCGCCGCCGTCACGCCCACGCGCGGGTCGAAGTTGATGCACGCCTCATCTTTGCAGCGCTCGGCAGGCGGCACGGCGATCCACGCGAGCGGGCCGGCGCCCCGGTTGTACACCATGAACTCGCCCGACGAGCCGTTCGCGGTGCGCTTGAGCACGAGCGGCGCGGGGCACACCTGCAAAACAGGCGCCCGCTTGACGAGCGGCACGGCGACCTCGAAGCCGTCTTCCACGTCGTAGGCCGCACTGCCGCTGTACAGGGGCGTGCCGTTGCTGCTCCACACGTCCACGGCAAACGACGCCCGGCCCGGCGGCAGCGCCACGCGGAACGTGACCTCGGCCTCGTCGAGGGTGAGGGGCTGGCGCTGCGTGCGCGTGCCGCCGTCGGCGTCGGCCACCGTCAGCACGATTGCTTCGGCGGACGACACGCAGGGCCCGGCCTGGCCGGGGGCGCGGAAAAGGCCCTGCACGTCCACCCGCACGACGGCGGGCGCGGGGTCCTGGCCGTCGCACGCGGCGAGCAGCCCGGCGAGGACGAATGGAATCCAGCAGAGGCGCATGGCACCGCTCGTTTTAGTCGGGGATGGGGATCGTCACGGTGCCCACGGCGTCGCCGCCGTCGCTGCCGCGCAGCAGCAGGTACGCGCCCCCAGCGGCAACGGCGGCGGCAGCGCCCAGCAGGTACGGCGACTGCCAGAAGGGCCGGGGGCGCGGCGCCCGCGACAGGCCGGCGATCTCGTCTCGCCAGCCCTGCGCCGCAACGGCGTCGTAGGGCAAGAGCTGGGGCCGCTGGCCGCTCACGAGGCGCCACGCCTGGTTTTCGCCCGTCACGTTGATCTCGTAGCCGGGAAAGCTGACGTGCCCCCTCTGGAGAAAGCAGAACGCGCCCGCCGAATCCACCCGGATGAGGACGGTCGTGCCGTGGATCAGCATCGACACGTCGGCGGCGAGGGCTTCGAGTTCGCCCTGCACGTGCTCGACCAGCATTGCCCCGCGCTCGACGACGAGGCGCAGGCCCGCGATCTGGGCCACGCGCATGGGTTCGATGCGGTACACGCCGCGCCCTTCGAGCGGCGCCAGCACCACGCGCGATTCCAGGCCGGGCTGCTGCAAATGCAGGTCGATCCACACGTCGCTTTTGAGTTCGATGCGGTCGTCCGCGACGAGGGCCGTGCGCGTGTGGAGGGGCTGGCCGGGCTGGCGCCACAAGAGGGCCCGCGTCGTCGTGCTGATGGGCTTGCGCGGCGTCTCGGCAATGCGCGCGATCTCGCCGACGGCGGCGGGCTGGGCGCGGGCCGTCCACGCGGGCGCGCACAGCAGCGCGAGAAAAAGCAGCGGTTTCATGGGCAGGAAGGGGAGGGCGGCAGCGGGTGGAGCACGTCCACCATGCCGAAAAACGTCAGGCCGGCCACGCCATCCTGGGGCACGAACCACATGCGCCGCCGCTGCTGGGCGTAGAGGTAGTAGCCGTCGCCGTTCTGGTGGACGAGGGCGAGGCGCTCGGGCGGCGGCTCGGGCAGGGCGTCGGATGGGGCGTAGGCCACGCACACACTGGGAAAGCGGTTGGACGAGAGCAGCACGCCGTAGCACACGGGCAGCAGCGTCACCTGCGAGACGAGCAGCAGGCCGCTCGCGCCGATCCACGCGCGCTCCCACCCGCCCGCCGTTTCGAGCCGGACGGGTTTGAGCATCCGGTAAAGGGCCCACGCCGTGCCCATCGTCAGCAGAAACAGGCCGCCGAGGTACTGCACGGCGTGGTCGTAGTCGGCGGCGCGCACCCAGCGTTCCAGCGTTTCCGGGGCGACGAGCAGGGGCGGGCTCGCCACAGGCGCGGTGGCGGATGGGCTGAAGAGCAGGTCGCGCACGCGCACGGTGCGGGCCTGCTGGCACGCGCCGGCAAACTGCACGAGCAGAAACAGCAGCAGGATCAGCGTCCGGTGCCGCGTGCGGAAGGCGCGCGTGGCGTGCCGGGGGGCGCGCAGCTTTTGCCACGCCCCGCGCCACCCTGCCCGGTAGTGCCACAGCGCCGCCATCGCCACGGCCACGAGCAGCAGCCCCACGATCCACGCGAGCAGGCCGCCCTCGACGCCGCGCTCGGTTTCCACGCGCAGCGTCTCCACGACGGCAGGCTGTGCCAGCGCGCCGGGCGGGGGCGCGGGGAAGGCGACGGGCGCGACAGGTGGGGCGCGCAGCCCGAACAGGTCGGCAAGGGCCAGCAGCAGGGCGGTGCCCAGGTAGATGGGCAGGTAGGCCAGAAAACGCGCGCCCGTTTCGAGGTACTGCTGGAGGTCGAAGGCCGTCGCGGGCAGGCCCAGCATCCCCAGCCGCGCCCGCTCGGCGAGAAAACCCGCTGCCGTGCATATCGCCGTCAGGCCCGTCAGCGAGGCGCCGACGAAACCGAAGAACTTCTGGAGTGCTTCGGGCAGCTTCCCCAGCATCGCAAAAAGGCGGATGGACGGTCCCGGCTCCATGCCGCGCCGGGAGGCGGTAGGGCGCCCGGCACATAAATAATGTCGGGGGCGCCGTGGAAACAGTTCGTGCCGCGCATGATACGGCATCGGCTGCACCGCGTAAAGGCACAAAGTCTTTGGGAGCGTGGGGCGTGGCGAAGGGCGAGTGTGAGTGACAGAGGGAGAACGACCAGAGAACTTGCGCCTTCGAGTAAACCGCCCCCTCGGAGGGGGCTCCCCGCTGTGCGGGGTGTTCGCTTGGGCGTCTGGGCGCACACCCTCCGTCGGCTCTGCCGCCACCTCCCTC
>CBDUCD010000148.1:0-6921 GCA_965365535.1 uncultured Rhodothermales bacterium
GCCCTTCAGCGGCGGTGGGCGCTGTACCAGTCGAGCACCCACAGCACGGCCCACAGCGCGGCGAGGCCGTACAGCCCGCCTGCCCCCAGCAGCAGCAGTCCCACGGCGTAAATGACGTGGTAGGCCCACTCGGGCGGCGCGTCGGCGGGGCGCGGAACGTTCACCTTGCTCAGCACCGCGATAGCCCTGATGCCCAGCGACAGGACGACGTACGTGCCCGCGAGCCAGACCAGCCACGTCACGTGCGTAAAGGCCGCCAGGCCCAGCAGCACCAGGGCCAGCAGTTCGACGACGATGTGGCGCAGGGATTTCACGGGCAGCGGCGTTGGGGCGGCAGAAGATAGGGGCGGCTACGGAATCTGGGCCAGCAACCCCTCGAAAACGGCGGCGGCGAGCTTTTCGGCCAGCGCGTCGGCCAGCCGTGCCATCGCGTCGGCCTCGGCCTGCACACGCCCCGACGGGTCGAAAAGGTCACGCTGCGCGGACGAGAGCCGCAGCCGCGACGGGTCGCCGAAAAGCGCGTAGTGCAGGTCTGCCGTTGCCGTCGCGGGGATGGTGAGTTCGGCCACCACGTTGCGCGTCGTGGTTTCGATGAGTCGGACGTGCACCTGGGCGCCGAGGGCGAGGAGGGCGCGATGGTCGGTGTACGTCGTGTCGCGCCCGTCGCGGGTTTTTACGGACACGGGCGTTTCGCGGACCCCCTGCTCGGCGCGCGTGAAGGCGCGGATTTCGGACGCCACCACCCAGTCCGCCCCCACGGCCCGCCCGATGCCCACGGCCTCGGCGCGGGTGAACGGGGACGTGCCGCCCCGGCGCCCTACCTCGCGCCGCACGTCGCGGGCGGCGGTGGCGTCGAGGAAAGGCGGCGGCGCGCTCCAGTACGTGTCGCCCAGGCGGGCCGACAGCTCCGTCGCCCAGCCCGGCGGCACGCCCTCTGCTGCCGGGGCGGACTGCACGGGCAGAAACGCGACGGTTTCGGTCCCGGCGTCGAGGGCGTCGGTTTGCAACCGGCGGGCGGCGTCGAGGCTGGCAGCGGCGGGGCGGGGGGCGTAGGTCAGCACGCGCCCGGCAAGGGCATAGCCCCGCCGGAACTCGCCCGCGTCGGCCACGGCGGCGGCCCAGTCCAGCAGCAGCGCCACGCGCCGCGTGTCGAGTTCATCGCGCAGCGCGGCGGGCATCGAGTAGGCGAGGGCCTTTTCGTACTGCGCGTCGGCGTCGGGGTAGCGCCCGCGCGCGGCGGCAGCGTCGGCGTCGCCGAAAAGCTGGCGCACGGCCCCCTCGCTGGCCCTCTCGTAAAACGCGTCGTAGCCCGCCGGCACCTCGACCGCCACCTGCCAGCGGCGCGCCAGGTCGCGCAGCGCCGCCAGGTCGTCCAGCCGCGCTACGGCGTCAGGGTAGCGCCCGGCGTCGTGGGCGGCCTGGGCCTCGCCCCACAGCCACGGCGCGGCCCGCTCGGCATTCTGGGCAAAGCGCGCCCGAGCGTCGCGGTAGTCGGGGTCGCGTTCGAGCACGCGCGCCCACGCCCGCGCCGCCCGGTACGGATCGCCGCCCGCCTCGGCCTCGGTGGCCTTGTCGAAGCGCCCCCGCGTGGTGACGCAGCCGGCCAGCAGGACGAGTCCGCACAGAAAGGCGGCGCGGGGCATGGCGTTGGTTTGTTTGCTCGCTGGTTTGCTCGCTGCGCTCGCTGGCTGGTTGATGGCTGATCAACCCAGCCAACCCCCTACGCCCGCTGCGCCGCCGCCTCGCGGATGGCCTCCACGCGGTCGAGCTGCTCCCACGGGAAGTCGGCGCGGCCAAAGTGGCCGTAGGCCGCCGTGCGGCGGTAGTGCGGGCGCAGCAGGTCGAGGCTTTCGATGATGCCGCGCGGCGTCAGGCGGAACGTCTCGCTGACGATCTGCGCCAGGTCGTCGTCCGAAAGCTGGCCCGTGCCAAAGCTGTCCACGTTGATGGAAACGGGCTCGGCCACGCCGATGGCGTAGGCGAGCTGCACGAGCACCTCGTCTGCCAGCCCGGCGGCGACGAGGTTTTTGGCGATGTGGCGGGCCGCGTACGCCGCCGACCGGTCCACCTTCGAGGGGTCTTTGCCCGAAAAGGCGCCGCCGCCGTGCGCGCCCTTGCCGCCGTAGGTGTCAACGATGATTTTGCGGCCCGTCAGGCCCGTGTCGCCGTGCGGCCCGCCGATGACGAAGTTGCCCGTCGGGTTGACGTGGAGGATGAGGTCGTCGTCCACGAGTTCGGCAGGCAGCACGCGCGGCAGCAGGTGGCGGCGCACGTCGTCCTTGATCTGCGCCAGCGTCACGTCGTCGCCGTGCTGCGTCGAGAGGACGACGGTGTGGATGCGGCGGACGGTTTTGCGGTCGGCTTCGTACTCGACCGTCACCTGGCTTTTGGCGTCGGGGCGCAGGTACGGCATCAGCTTGCCTTCCTTGCGGATGCCGGCGAGTTCGCGCACCAGGCCGTGCGAGAGCGAAAGCGCGAGCGGCATCAGCTCGTCGGTTTCGCGCGTGGCGTAGCCGAACATCATGCCCTGGTCGCCGGCGCCCTGCTCGGCGTAGAGGCCGGCGCCCTCGTCAACGCCCTGCGCAATGTCGGGGCTCTGCTCGTGGATGGCCGAGATGACGCCGCACGAGTCGGCATCGAAGCGCAAAAGCGGGTCGGTGTAGCCAATGTCGCGGATGACGTCGCGGGCGATTTTCTGCACGTCCACGTACGCCTCGGTCGTCACCTCGCCCGAGAGCACGACGAGGCCCGTCGTGACGAGGGTTTCGACGGCGACGCGGCTGCGGGGGTCTTGCTCGAGCAGGGCGTCGAGGATGGCGTCGGAAATCTGGTCGGCAACCTTGTCCGGATGGCCTTCGGAGACGGACTCGGACGTGAACAGGTAGGACATGGGCAGGCAGGTTGAAAACGTGGACAGAAACCCGGGGCAAGCGCGCTTGCGGCGAAGCCGCGAGAAAGGGTGGCGGGCCGCAGCGGTTCCACCGCGTCCGATGGAAAATTGGCGTACCGCCGCCGGAAGCGCTTCGGCAGGGGCGCTGCCCGGCAGGCCGGGGCGGCGGCGCGTTGCACCGGTGCGGAGCACGCCGTAGTTTGAGACGTTTGCGCCCGCAGCCACGTGTTGTGGCAGGGCGTTTTTCACGCACTACCTCATCTAATTGCACCCCTTACAGGCTATGAGCACCGTCGCAGACAAGGTAAAACGCATCATCGTGGACAAGCTGGGCGTGGACGAAGCCGACATCCAGCCCGAAGCGTCGTTCACGAACGACCTGGGCGCGGACTCGCTCGACATCGTCGAACTCGTCATGGAGTTCGAGAAAGAGTTCAACATCTCCATCCCCGACGAGGACGCCGAGAAAATCTCCACCGTTGGCGACGCCACCTCGTACATCGAAGAAAAGGCGGCCTGAGGCGCAGGCGGGTTGACGCGCGCAGAGTGTACCCCGCCCTGCGGGGCTTGCTGGTAGCAGGTTGACGCGCCCTCCGGGCGCTTGCCGCGTGGGGGGGGATGGTTGGCGCAGACGCGATCCGCCCCCTGCAACAGCGAGCACAGCGCGCGTACGCCGCGCCCCGCCGCGCGGAGCCTCCACGAGCGCGCAGCGCCGCCTGCCCCGCCCTGCGGGATGTCAAATCTACTACCCATGGCAACAGCCCCTCGCCGCGTCGTCGTTACCGGCCTGGGCGCGATCACGCCCCTCGGCCTCGACGTGCAGTCCTTCTGGGACGGCATGATGCGCGGCCAGAGCGGCGCCGCGCCCATCACGCACTTCGACGCGTCCGCCTTCGACACGCAGTTTGCCTGCGAAGTCAAGGATTTCGACCCCACGCGCTATCTCGACCGCAAGCTGGCGCGCCGGCTGGACCCGTTCTGCCAGTTCGCCCTCGTGGCGGCGCAGCAGGCCGTGGCCGACTCGGGCATCGACTTCAGCGCCTTTACCGACCAGGAGCGCGCCCGCGCGGGCGTCGTCTTCGGCTCGGGCATCGGCGGGATGCAGGTGTTCTCGGAGCAGACGCAGGTGCTGCTCCAGCAGGGCCCCAACCGGCTGTCGCCGTTTTTCATCCCCATGCTCATCGTGGACATGGCGCCGGGCCTGATCTCGATGCAGTACGGGCTGCGCGGCCCCAACTACGCCATCGTGAGCGCGTGCGCGACGGGCAACAACAACATCGGCGACGCCTTTATGCTGATCCAGCGCGGCACCGCCGACGTGATGGTGTCGGGCGGGTCGGAGGCGAGCGTGACGCAGCTGGGCGTGGGCGGCTTCACGGCCATGAAGGCCATGTCCACCCGCAACGACACGCCCGCCACGGCCAGCCGACCTTTCGACAGCACGCGCGACGGCTTTGTGCTGGGCGAGGGCGCCGGCGCGCTCGTGCTCGAAAGCCTCGACCACGCCCGGGCACGCGGCGCCCGCATCTACGCCGAACTCATCGGCGTGGGCATGAGCGCCGACGCGCACCACATGACGGCCCCGCACCCCGAAGGCGTGGGCGCCGCGCTGGGAATGCAGAACGCCCTCGAAGACGCCGGCATCGGGCCGGGCGAGGTGGACTACCTCAACATGCACGGCACGAGCACGCCCCTGGGCGACGTGGCGGAGACGAACGCCATCAAGGAAGTCTTCGGCCAGCACGCCTACGAGATGAGCCTCTCGTCCACCAAAAGCATGACGGGCCACCTGCTGGGCGCCGCGGGCGCCGTCGAGGCCATCGCCTCCATTCTCGCCATCACGCACAACACCGTCCCGCCGACGATCAACTTCGAGCACCCCGACCCGGCGTGCGACCTCGACTACACGTTCCACGTGCCGCGCCAGCGCGACGTGCGCGTGGCGGCCTCGAACGCTTTCGGCTTTGGCGGCCACAACACGACGGTCGTTTTCCGCCGCTACGAGGACTAAACCGGCGCGCAGCAGCAACAAAGGGCCTGGCTTTCTGACGAGAGCCGGGCCTTTTTTGGGTTTCGCGGTTAAGGACGCCCGGGGAGGGACGATAGAGGGAAAGAGCGCATCATCCCCAACCCTATCCCCACCCCTTGCCCATGCGTCGCTTTGCCGCGTTTCTCCGCAACCTGTCCGTTCGCGCCAGGCTGTCCTGGGGCTTTGGCCTCGTGCTCACCTTTACCGTCGGCATCGGCGCGCTGGGGTACGTCCAGGAGCAAGAGGTAGCCCGGTCGGAGCGGCGCATCGAAAGGGAGGTGCGCGTGCCCGAAAGGCGGCTGGGCGAGATGAACGCCGAGTACCTGAGGCTGCGCGTGAGTTTCAACCGCGTGCTGTCGTCGCTCGACGCGGCGCGGCAGCAGGCGGCGCTGGACTCCGTCTATGCCGCCCAGGCACGCCTCGACGCCCTCGAAGCGGGTCTGCGCCCTCTCCTGCCCAGCCAGGCGCTGCGCGACGCCTTCGAGGCGTGGAGCGCCCGCCTCAAAGACTACGTCCGCGAGCGCGACGCGGCCATTGCCCTCGCCCGCGCCGGCGACCTGGAAGCGGCGCAGGCCCACGAGGCTGCCGCCGCCTTTCCCATTGCCGAGGACGTGATGGCGGGCGTCCGCAACCTGCAGGGCCAGATGGCGGCGTACGGCGACGCGCTCGAAGCCCGCAGCGCGGCCCGCGTGGCGCGTATGCACACGTTCTACATTTTCGCCCTCGTGCTCGCGGTCGGGCTGGGCATCGCGATGGTCGTCGCCCTCACGCGCCGCATCGGCGGCGGCATGGGGCGGATGGGCGCCACGGCGCAGCAACTCATCGAAGGGCACGCCGGCGTCCACTTCGACGCCACGAGTAGCGACGAGATGGGGCAGGTGGCGCGCGGCCTCAACCGGCTCGTGGCCCGCCTCGACAAGCGCGCCGTGCTGATGGAAACCACGCTGGCGGCCTCGCGGGCGCTGAGCATCGAGCGCGACCTGGACAAGGGGCTCAACGCCGTGCTCGACGGCGCGCAGCGCATCACGCGGGCGCGCTACGCCGCCCTGTCCGTCTTCGACGGCGACGGAAACGTGGAGCTGTTCCTGACGCGCGGCATCACCGACGAGGAAAAAAGGCGCATCGGGCACGTGCCCGAGGGCAAGGGCCTGCTGGGCCACATCCAGCAGACGGGGCAGCCCGTGCGGCTCGAAAACATGCAGCAGCACCCGGCATCGGTCGGCTTTCCGGCGGGCCACCCGGCCATGAAATCGCTGCTGGCCGTGCCCATCACGTTCGACGGGCGCGGGCTGGGCAACATCTACCTGTCCGAGCGCGCCGAGGGCGACGCGCCCTTCAGCGCCGACGACCAGCAGATGGTGGAGACGCTGGCCGAACTCGTCGCCGTCTCGCTCGACGCCTACCGCAGCGGGGCGGGGCGACGCCTGCTGCGCGAGCAGCTCGAAGGCGCCGTGGCCGACATCCTGGCCGGCATGACGCGCTTTGCCGAGGGCGACCTGACCGCGCGGCTGGACGTGCAGCGCGTGGCGCACAGCACGCTGCCCGCCCTGCCGCGCCTGTACAGCGGCTTCAACGGCGCCATCACCTCGCTCGCCGGCACCATAGACGGGGTGCGCGGCGCGACCGAAGCCGTGGCCGCCGCCGCCGTCGAGATGAGCGCCACCATTGACCAGATCGCGGGCGGCACGCAGTCGCAGTCGGCGCAGGCGCAGGACGTGGCGCGATCCGTCGAGGAGATGGTGCGCACCATTGTCGAGAACTCGTCCACGGCGGCGCAGACGGCGCAGGCTGCCGACGAAAACGGCCAGCTTGCCGCCGAGGGCGGGCGCGTCGTGGGGCAGACGGTCGAGAAAATCCGCGAGGTGGCGCGCGTGTCGCAGGAAACGCTGGCGACGGTGGAGCGGCTGGGCGTGTCGAGCCAGAAAATCGGCACCATCACGGCCACCATTTCCGAGATCGCCGAGCAGACCAACCTGCTGGCCCTCAATGCGACGATTGAAGC
>CBDUCD010000149.1:0-6894 GCA_965365535.1 uncultured Rhodothermales bacterium
ACAAACCCGACCCAACAAACCACGCCTCCGGCTTCGGGGGCGTGGTTTTGTTTTTGCAACGGGAAGGAGATGGGGCGCTGCTGCCCTGTTTGCCGCGTTCAGACGGCGCGCCCCCCTTTTCCCCGATGCCGATGCTGTCCATCCGACGATACGTTCTGCTGCTGATCCTGCTCGCCGTGCCCGCCGCCGCACGCGCGCAGACGGCGCCGCGCTCCGTCCTCGACGACGCGATGGTGCAGTTCCAGGCCGAGCGCGGCCTCGACGCCCTCTACAACGTCCGCTTTGCCGAGGCCGAGGCGCAGTTCCAGTCCATCGCGCGGCGCCACCCCGACCACCCCATCGGGCCGTTTCTGCTGGCGCTCACGACGTGGTGGCAGATCCTGCTCGACCTGTCGGACACGTCCCACGACGCCGACTTTTACCGGCAGATGGACGCCGTCATCGCCCGCTGCAACGCCATCCTGCGGCGCGACCCCGACAACTTCGACGCGCGCTTTTTCAAAGGCGCCGCCCTCGGCTTCCGGGGCCGGCTGCGCTCGAACCGCGGCGACTACGTCCGCGCCGCCGCCGACGGCAAGGACGCCATGGACTACGTGCTGGGCGTGGCCCGCGCCAACCCGCAGAACGCCGATTTCCAGTTCGGCAAGGGGCTTTACGACTACTACGCCGCCGTCATCCCCGGCCGCTACGCCATTGCCCGCCCCCTGATGGTGTTTCTTCCCTCGGGCGACGCGGCGCGGGGCCTGCGCCTGCTCGAAAAAACCGCCGACGGGGGGCGCTTTATGCAGGCCGAGGCACACTACTTCCTGGCGCAGATTTACTACCTCTACGAGGAAGATTACACCCGCACGCAGCAGCACGTCCGCTGGCTGCGCGAGCACTACCCGGCGAATCCGTTTTTCCACGCCCTCGAAGGCCGCGTCTTTGCCCGCTGGGGCGAGTGGGACAGGGCGCGCGACACGTTTGCCGACGTGCTCCGCCGCTTCCGCGCCCGCCAGACGGGCTACACGCCGGGCCTGGCCGAGCAGGCCCTCTACTACCTCGCCCGCACCGAGACGGCCCGCCTCGACTACGGCGCCGCGCTGCGCTACCTCAACCAGCTCGAATCCCTCTCGGCCCGCACCCGCGCCGACACGTACTTCAAGGTGATGGGCCGCCTGAGGCAGGGCATGGCCTACGACGCCCTCGGCGAGCGCAAACAGGCCATTGCCCGCTACCGGCAAGTGCTGGCCATGCGCGACGTGGGCCGCAGCCACGAGCAGGCCCGCCGGTACCTGGAGCGCCCGTACCGGTGAGGGTTTGTGGGGTGGTGGGGTTGTTGGTGGAGGTGGGCGGTATGACGGCGTGCAGCGGTCAGGTTGCCTCCTGACGAGCGAGGATCAATCGCAGCGGGCGTTCGTGCATCGAAATGCGCGGAGAAACGGCAGCGCTGCGGGCCTCGCCCTGCCCCTGCCCTCGACCCACCACCCCACCACCCCGCCACCCATGGACTTCCGCTACACCGCCTGGAACGAGGAGCACCACGGCAGCCACGCCAGCCCCTTCGAGCGCCTGTTCGACCTGTTCCAGCAGCTTCTCGAATTCGCCGCCGGCGACGCCGCCGAGGCGCTGCGCTGGCTCACCCAGCTCGACGACAAGTACGGCCTCACGACGGACGACTACGGCCTGGGCGACTTTATCGACGAACTCAAAAAGCGCGGCTTTCTCGCCGACGACGAGCAGACGGGCACCGTCCGCATCACCGCCCGGACGGAGCGGACGCTGCGCCAGCGCGCCCTCGAAGACCTGTTTTCCAACCTCAAGAAAAGCGGGCGCGGCGACCACAAAACGCCCTTCACCGGCGCGGGCGACGAGCGGCTGCCCGAGACGCGCGCCTGGCACTTCGGCGACGACCTCCACAGCCTCGACGTGACGGGCACGCTGTCCAACGCCTTCCGCCGCGCCGGCACCGACGAGTGGAACCTGCGCGAGGACGACTTCGAGGTGTTCGAGACCGACCACAAAAGCACCACGGCGACGGTTCTCATGATCGACCTGTCGCACTCGATGATTCTCTACGGCGAAGACCGCATCACGCCCGCCCGCAAAACGGCCCTCGCCCTGTCCGAACTCATCCTGACGCGCTACCCCAAAGACAGCCTCGACATCGTGGCCTTTGGCAACGACGCGTGGGAGGTGTCCATCAAAGACCTGCCCTACCTCGAAGTCGGGCCGTTCTACACCAACACGCGGGCGGGCTTGCAGCGCGCGCGCGACATCCTGCGGCGGCGCAAAAACCGCAACAAGCAGATCATCCTGATCACCGACGGCAAGCCGTCGTGCCACTTCGAGGGCGGCAAGATGTACCGCAACGCCTTCGGCCTCGACCGCAAAATCGTCAACAAGGTGCTGGACGAAGCCGTGGCGTGCCGCCGCGAGGGCATTACCGTCACGACGTTCATGATTGCCCGCGACCCGTACCTCCAGAAGTTCGTCCACGAACTCACCGAGGCCAACCAGGGCCGCGCCTATTACAGCAGCCTCGACGACCTGGGCACGTTCGTCTTCGAGGACTTCGTGCGCAACCGCCGCAAGCGCGTCCGGTAGGGTGCATCGGCAACCAGAAAAGGCGCAGCACCTCTCGACGAGATGCCGCGCCGGTAACGCCTTTAGCGAATGTGGCGTCAGAACCGAGCTTGCGCCAACCGATCCAGCGCAGCGGTCTGTGCCTCGTCGAAGGTCAGCACGGCATTCCGCTGCTTCTGCGTCTGCGCGCGTTCGAGGGCCGGCGTCGTGCAGCCCTCGCACTGCTTACCGAGGGCTGGCCTCCGAGCCTGCTGCTGTACCTGCGCAGCAGCGGCACGCAGCTGCTCCGATGACCAAGTGCCCCGCAGTGCCTCAAGCGCTGGTACGAGCGCACGCGCATCCGGGTATGCATTGTCCAACAACCGCCGGGTGTGCCGGGCCACCGCCTCGACCGGCGGCTCCTTCTGATCGAGCCAAAGCGCCAGTGCCAGCCCCGACACCGATTGCTCCAGATAGTAGCGGTACGGATTGTCGGCCTGCGACGCAATGGCTTCCTCCGCCAGTGCGTCAATCTGAGCTGTCGTAGCTCCGCTGTAGTAGGCCCCCATCACCTTAGCTTTCGCCCTTTCAGCATCTGCTTTGTAAGCCGCCTTCTCGTCTGTGCTGAGGGCCGCAATGGCTGCCTTTGCACGAGCCGGAACGGCATGCGGAGTGTACCGCACCGCGCCCTGATCCATCACAGGCACGATGCTCGCCGGGCTTTCGACCGGGCCGGACTCGCACGCAGCGAGCACGAGTAAACACGACATGCTGAGGTAGAACGGGATGTGTTTCATGGCAATTCTCTGTTTTGTGTGTCCGAAGAAGGTCAATCGTTGGGGCAGTCGCCTCCCCAACCTCCCGCGCCGTCCCAACTATCGGAATATCCGTCGTTACACTCGATGGTCATCGTCCAGTAGTTATCGTACTGGTTGGCAGTAGTCGTGCAGCCATTCTGCGACCACTCGCAATATGGAAGCGCAGCCTACGCCGCAAAGGGCAGCCCAAGTGCCCCTGAGAACAACAGGAACAGGACTGAAAGGATTTTTGCCTTCATGTTTTCGATGGGTTTGTGGTGAGATACGCTACTGACAGGCGCTACGCCAGGGAGGATACATCATAAAAGAATGATTAAAAATTGTAGGGGGGGAGGGATTACGGATTCGTTGCGTGCAGTGGTTAAGGCCCTGTTGGCATTGCCCCTCGCGTGGGCGGCCCGAGATCATCATCTGCCTTCGAGGACTTTGTGCGCAACCGCCGCAAGCGCGTCCGGTAGGGTGCAGGGCGCGCAAATGGACTTTCGCGGCGGCGCCGGGCGTTCTACTTTGACGGCAACCGTCCAGACCTCTACCGCCATGCGCCGCCTCTCCTGCCTTGCCGCGTGCCTGCTGCTTGCCGGCTGCATCACCAACCCCTTTGGCGCCTCGGGCGATGGGCCGAGCCTGAGCCCCGAGGGGCAGGACGCCTACCATGTGCTCCGCGACGCCGACTTTTTCAGCAGCGGCTGCGTGGGCTTTGCCTGCGTCCCGCCGCCCACCGTCGAGGCGTTTCGCGTGCTGATAGAAGACCCCGGCGCCGACGCGGCCTTCAAGTCGCTGCTCGACGAGGCCAGCCTTGCCGGTCAGCTGTACGCGCTCGCGGGCGTTTACTACACCGACGCCGACCGTTTCGGGCTGTACGCCGCGCCGTACCGCCGCACCAGCAAAAAGGTGGAATACTGGTCGGGCTGTATCGGCGGGCGCAGCGCCGTCCGCGACCTCGTCACCGAAATCGCCAGCGGCGATCTGCCGCGCAGCATCCGCGGCTACTGACAGCCGCCGCACTCCTCCAGCCTTTCTGCCATGCCTACGCTGACCCGCCCGCGCCTGCGTCCCTTCCACGCCGCCCCGGTGACGTTCGACGAATTCATCGAACGCTTTGCCGGTCGTGACACCAAGGAAGACCTCATCAGCGGACACATCATCCCCGCCATGTCTGCCAGCACGCCTCACGAATTTCTGGTTGTGTTCCTCATCAAGCTTCTCGGCATATATGCCGACGCCCGCAGCCTGGGCACCGTGATGGGCTCGCGCACACTCGTGCGCATTGACAGGCGCAACGGGTACGAACCGGACGTGCTGTTCGTGCGGAAGGATCGGCAGCACATCATCGGCGAGCAGGCGCTTTCCGAGGCGCCCGACCTCGCCGTCGAGATCGTGTCGCGGTCGTCGCGCAGGCAGGATTACGTGGACAAGCTGGCGGGCTACGAGCGCGCCGGCGTCGCCGAGTACTGGATCATTGACCCCGACCGGGGCGAGGCGCGCTTCTACCGGCGCGGCGACGATGGCCTTTTTGCCGATGCGTCGCCCGCGCCCGGCGAGGCGTTCAGGAGCGCCGTGCTGACGGGCTTCCGGCTCGACCCCGGGGTGCTCTTCGCCGCCCCGCCGCCCGACGCCTTCGCCCTGCTGCAACGCCTGCTCGCGTGATCACGCCCAGAAAGTCGCTCGGCCAGAACTTTCTGCGCGACCCGAACACCATCCGCAAAATCGCCGACGCGGTAGGGGCACCCGCAGGTGCGCCCGTCGTCGAGATCGGGCCGGGCACGGGGGCGCTGACGGCCCAACTGCTCGAAAAGTACCCGCACCTCGTCGCCCTCGAAGTGGACGCGCGGGCCGTCGCCCACCTCGAAACAGCGTTGCCCGCGCTCGACGTGCGCCTTGCCGACGTGCTGGAGGTGGACTGGGCGGCGCTGGCCGGCGAAAAGGGCGGGCCGCTGTACGTCGTGGGCAACCTGCCGTACTACATCACGAGCCCCATCCTTTTCGGCCTCGTGGACGCGCGCCCCGCCCTCCGCGAGGCCGTCGTGATGATGCAGCGCGAGGTGGCCGAGCGGCTCGTGGCGCAGCCGCGCACCAAGGCGTACGGCATCCTCAGCGTCGTTTTCCAGCGCTACGCGGACGTGCAGCTGCTTTTCCGCGTGCCGCCGACCGTGTTCTACCCGCAACCCGACGTGACGAGCGCCGTCGTCCGGCTGACGTTTCGCGCCGACGCGCCGCCGCCCTCGCCTGCCGAAAGCCACTTCCGCGAAGTCGTGCGGGCGGCCTTCAACCAGCGCCGCAAAACGCTCCACAACAGCCTGTCGGCGTGGACGCGGGCGCGGGGCCTCGCGCTCCCGGAAGATTGGGCGAAGCGCCGGGCCGAGGAGCTTACCCCCCAAGCGTTTTTCGCCCTGTCCGAGTATCTTCGAGCGCGTGGGTGATGCCGGTGGGCAGGTTTGCAACGGCCTCCTTACCCGCGCCGTCCACCCCGCACCCCGCCACCTCCCCCTATGCCCGACGTGCAGGAAGACTTCCGCGACGACGCTCGCACGGGCGAGTCCCTCGACGGGCGCTTTGTCGAGCGCGTGGAAGAACTCCTCGAAGGCGGCTCGCGGGACGAGTTGACGGCCCTGCTCGACACGCTCCACACCGCCGACGTGGCGCGCCTGATGGGGATGCTCTCGCTCGACGAGGCGCGGCGCGTGTTCCACCTGCTGCCCGACGACGAGGCCGCCGAAGTCCTCACCGAACTCGACAGCGCCGACCGCGAGCGGCTGCTCGAAACCGCCGCCCCGGCCCGCATCGCCGAAATCCTCGACAAGCTCGACACCGACGACGCCGCCGACGTGCTGGGCGACTTGCGCGAGGACGTGGCCCGCGACGTGCTGCCGCGCCTCGAAGACGCCGACGAGCTGCGCGGCCTCATGGCCTACGAGGGCGACACGGCGGGCGGCCTCATGGCAACCGAGTTCGTCGTCGTGCCCAGCCACGCAACCGTCGCCCAGGCGACCGAGGAGGTGCGGCGCCAGGCCGAGCACATGGACGAGGTGTACGTCATCTTTGTCGAGGACGACAGCGGGCGCCTCGTCGGCCTCGTCTCCATCAAACGGCTGCTGCTCTCGCCCGCCTCCACGTTTGTCGAGCGCATCATGGAGACGGACTTCGTCTCCGTCACCGCCGACCGCGACCAGGAGGACGTGGCCCGCATCATGGAGCGCTACGACCTCGTCTCGCTCCCCGTCACCGACCGCGACGGGCGCCTGGTGGGCCGCATCACCATTGACGACGTGGTGGACGTGCTGCGCGAGGAGGCCGACGAGGACTTGCAGGTCATCTCGGGCGCGTCGGGCGACGAGGAGCTCAACTCGTCCATTTTCGAGATCATGCGCGGGCGGCTGCCGTGGCTGGCCGTGGGGCTGCTGGGCACGTTCCTGTCCGCCTCCGTCGTCAAGCACTTCGAGTCGGCCCTCGAGCACGTCGTCGTGCTGGCGTTTTTCATCCCCATCATGACGGCCATGGCGGGCAACGCGGCCATCCAGAGCGCGGCCATCAC
>CBDUCD010000150.1:0-6839 GCA_965365535.1 uncultured Rhodothermales bacterium
CTGCCCGAAACCGTGCCCGGCGCCACCATCAACCGGTTCTGCTCGTCGGGCTTGCAGACCATTGTAATGGCCGCGCAGAGCATCGCCGCGGGCCACGCCGACGTCGTGGTGGCGGGCGGCACGGAAAGCATGAGCCTCGTCCCGATGAGCGGCTTCTTTTTCCAGCCCGACCCCGCGACGGTCGTCGAAAACCCCGAGGTGTACGTTTCGATGGGCATCACCGCCGAGAACGTGGCCGCGAAGTACGGCGTCAGCCGGGCGGATCAGGACGCGTTTGCGCTCCGGTCGCACGGGCGCGCCCTCGACGCCATCGCAAATGGCCGGTTCAAAGACGAGATCGTGCCCGTCGAGGTCGAGGAAACGCTGTACGACGACGGGCGGGCGGTCACGAAAACGTGCCTGTTCGAGACGGACGAAGGCCCGCGCGTCGACACGTCGCTCGAAGCCCTCGCCCGCCTCAAGCCCGCGTTCCGGGCGGGCGGGACGGTCACGGCGGGCAATGCCTCGCAGACGAGCGACGGCGCGGCGGCGGCGGTCGTGATGTCCGAAAGGGCGATGCGCGAGCTGGAGGCCGAGCCCCTCGGGCGCGTCGTCGGCTTTGCGCTTGCCGGCGTGCCCGCCGAGCTAATGGGCATCGGACCCGTCGGCGCCATCGAGAAAGTCCTCAAACGCGCCGGAATGCAGCTTTCGGACATCGGCCTCGTCGAACTCAACGAAGCCTTTGCCGCCCAGGCGCTGGCCGTCATCCGCGAGGTGGGGCTGGACGAGGGCATCGTCAACGTCAACGGCGGCGCCATCGCCCTCGGCCACCCCCTGGGCTGCACGGGCGCCAAGCTGACGGCCACGCTGCTCTACGAGATGGCGCGGCGCGGCGTGCGCTACGGCCTGTGCACGATGTGCGTGGGCGGCGGCATGGGCGCGGCGGCCATTATCGAGAACCTGAGGTTGTGAGGTGGTGGGGTGGTGGGTCGCGTCTGGTGGCGAGGCAACCACCGTTGCCCTGACTGCTCTTCCTCACCACCGGTTTTCCGCCACTGGTTTTCCACCGCCGGTTTTCCGCCACTGGTTTTCCGAACTCCGCGCGCCCGCCCGCCACCCCATTCCACCCACCCCCTCGCCACCCCACAACCCCACCACCCCATGAAAAAGACCCTGCTCCTCGCCGGCACCGCCGCCGCGTTTGTCGGCATCCCGGCGCTGCGGCGCGCCACGCTCTCGAAAGGCGTGATGACGGCCATGAACCGGCTCGGCTTTCTGCCGACGATCTCGCCGACGGAGAAAACCGCCATCGAGGCGGGGACGGTGTGGATGGACGGCGAGCTGTTCTCGGGGCATCCCGACTTCGAGAAACTCCTCGCCCAGCCCTACCCCGACCTGACGCCCGACGAGCAGGCCTTTCTCGACGGGCCGTGCGAGGCGCTGTGCCGCATGGTGGACGACTGGGACGTGATGCAGCGCCGCGACCTGTCGCCCGAAACGTGGGATTTCATCAAGCGCGAGCGCTTTTTCGGCATGATCATCCCCCGCGAGTACGGCGGGCTGGGCTTCGGGGCGAGTGCCAACAGCGCCGTCGTGGCCAAGCTGGCGGCCCGCTCGCAGGCGCTGGCCATCACCGTGATGGTGCCCAACTCGCTCGGCCCCGCCGAACTCCTCATCCACTACGGCACGGCGGCGCAGCGCGACCGCTACCTGCCCGGCCTGGCCGTGGGCGACGAGGTGCCGTGCTTTGCCCTGACCGAACCCGGCGCCGGCTCGGACGCGGGCGCCATCTCGGCCACGGGCGACGTGTTCCGGGGCGACGACGGGGCGCTGTATCTGCGCCTGAACTGGAAAAAACGCTACATCACGCTGGCCGCCATCTCGACCGTGCTGGGGCTGGCCTTCAAGCTGCGCGACCCGCAGAACCTGCTGGGCGGCGGAAGGGAGCGCGGCATCACGTGCGCCCTCATCCCTACGCAAGCGCCCGGCGTGCGCGTGGACAGACGCCACGACCCGCTTGGCATCCCGTTCTACAACTGCCCGACCGAGGGCCGCGACGTGGTCGTGAAGCTCGACGACGCCGTGATTGGCGGCGCCGAGGGCGTCGGGCGGGGCTGGCGGATGCTGATGGAGAGCCTGGCGGCGGGGCGCGGCATCTCGCTGCCCGCCACGGCCACGGGCACGGCCAAGATGGTGTACCGCGTGGCCGGCGCCCACGCCGCCGTGCGCCGGCAGTTCGGGCTGCCCATCGGGCATTTCGAGGGCGTCGAGGAGCCGCTTGCCCGCATCGGCGGCTTCACGTACATCATGGAAGCCGCGCGGCGCTACACGAACGGCGGGCTCGACGGCGGCGCCAAGCCGGCCGTCGTGGCGGCCATCATGAAGTACAACACGACCGAGCTGGGCCGCCGCATCATCAACGACGGCATGGACGTGCTGGGCGGCAACGCCATCTCGCGCGGGCCGCGCAACGCGCTCGCGGCCGCCTACGGGGGCACGCCCATCTCCATCACCGTCGAAGGCGCCAACATTCTCACGCGCACGCTCATGATTTTCGGGCAGGGCGCCATCCGCTGCCACCCGTACATCTTCCGCGAGGTCGAGGCGCTTGAAGGGGGTAACCTCGAAGGTTTCGACCGGGCGTTCTGGGGGCACGTCGGCCACACGCTGATGAACGGCGGGCGGGCCAAGCTCCTCTCGCTCACGCGCGGCGCCCTTGCCCACGCCCCCGTGGACGGGCCGGCGGCGCCGTACTACCGCAAGCTCGCGTGGGCGTCGGCGTCGTTCGCGTTTCTGGCGGACGTGGCGCTGGCCTCGCTGGGCGGCACCCTCAAGCGCAAGGAAAAGGTGACGGGCCGCTTTGCCGACCTGTTCTCGTGGCTCTACCTGGGCAACGCCGTGCTGGCGCGCTTCGAGCGCGAAGGCCGGCTCGAGGAAGACGCGCCCTTTATGCACTGGGCCATGCAGTACGCGCTGTACCAGATGCAGCAGGCGTTCGACGGGCTGTACGCCAACCTCGACGTGCCCGGCCTGGGCGCCGTGCTGCGCGGCCCCATCGCCCTCTGGTCGCGCCTCAACACCCTCGGCGGGCCGCCCTCCGACGCCCTCGGCCACCAGGTCGCCCGCGCCATGCAGACGCCCGGCGCCCAGCGCGACCGCCACACGCGCGGCCTCTTTGTCTCTGACAGCGCCGACGACCCGCTGGGACGGCTGGAGCACGCGCTGCAACTCGTGACGGAAGCCGCGCCCCTCGAAAAGCGCGTCCGCGAGGCCGTCAAGGCGGGCGGGCTCGAAAAGGCGGCGCCCGACAAAGTCGCGCGGCAGGCCGTCGAAAAGGGCGTGCTCTCTGCCGGCGAAGCCGACCTCCTCGCCCGCGCCGAACAGGCCCGCGCCGACGCCGTCGCCGTTGATGCTTTCAGCCTCGACGCCTACCTCCACGGGGCAGCGTCTGCGTCCGCCGAAACGGCCGCCGCCGACCCCGCCGGCGTGCTGGCGGCGTTGTAGTGCGACATTCTGGGCGGGCAGCGGAAGGGGCTTGCGGACGCGCTTTTTCGTTCGTATTGAAGGAGAAAGCCAACCCCGCTGTGCCATGAAAACGCTTCTGCTGCTCGCTGCCTGCGTGCTTGGCGCCTGCGCGGGCGTCCGGCCCGACGAGCAAGCCCTCCAGGCGCGCCGCCAGTATTCGCCCAACGTCTTGTACGGCGAAGACCTGGTGCGCGCGGGCGAGAACAACCTGCTCCAGGCCGTCGCCTCGCGCGTGCCCGGCGTGGCCCTCGCCTACTACCGCAACGGCGAACCCAACCTGCGCATCCGGGGCGTCAACACGCTCTACGGCGAAACCGGCCCCCTCTACGTCGTCAACGGGATGCCGCTTTCGCGCCTGGCGTACTCGCCCCTCCTCGTCTTCAACGCCCACGACATAGACCGCATCGAGGTGCTCAAAAGCGCCGGCGACACGGCGCTCTACGGCATCAACGGCGGCGGCGGCGTCGTCCTCATCTGGACGCGCGGCACCAACTTCCTGCCCGACTGAACCCTGACCCTGTGCCCGACACCTCCGAACGCCTGCTCCATCGCCAGCACATCGTCGTGACGGGCGGCGGAACGGGGCTGGGGCGCGCCATGGCCGAGGCGTTTGCCCATCAGGGCGCCCGCGTCACCGTCTGCGGGCGCCGCCCCGAGCCGCTCGACGAAACCGCCCGCGCCATCCGCGCGGCGGGCGGCAGGGTCGAGGGCATTCCGTGCAACGTGCGCGAGGCCGACAGCGTCGAGGCCATGCTCGAAGCTGCCGAGGCGCGGCTGGGGCCGGTAACGGCACTCGTCAACAACGCCGCCGCCAACTTCCTGGCGCCCACCCATACGCTCACGCCGGGCGGCTTCGACGCCATCGTCAAAACCAACCTGTACGGCACGTTTTACGCGACGCAGTCCTGCGGGCGACGGTGGATCGAGCGCGGCGTGCCCGGCGCCGTCGTCTCCATCGTGACGACGTACGCCGAGACGGGCAGCGCCTTTGTGGTGCCCAGCGCGATGAGCAAGGCGGGCATCGTGGCCATGACGAAATCCCTCGCCGTCGAGTGGGGCGTGTACGGCATCCGCCTCAACGCCATTGCGCCCGGCCCTTTCCCCACGGAGGGCGCGTGGAGCCGCCTCGTGCCCGACCCCGCGTTCCAGGAAACCATGCGCCGCCGCGTGCCCCTCGGGCGCTTTGGCCAGCCCCACGAACTCGCCGGCGCCGCCGCGTTTCTCTTGTCGGAAGGCGCCGCCTACCTCACGGGCCACGTCCTCACGCTCGACGGCGGCGAGGCGCTTGCCGCCGGCGGCCAGTTCAACGACCTCGCCCGGATGCCCCGCGAACAGGTCGAGGCGCTGATGGCGTCGCTGCGCGGCTGACTTTTTCCGGGAGCGCCGGAACCCCGCCTCACGACGCGGGGTAATGTGTCTTGATTTCAAGATAAAAGACCGTGGACGAACAGGCGACGAGTCTCAAGCTGTGGGTGGTGATGAACCGGGCGGGTCGCGCCATCGAGGCCCGGCTGCGGCGGCAGGTCGAGGCGCGCGGCCTCAGCTTTACCGAGTTCGGCGTCCTCGAAGCGCTGCTGCACAAGGGGACGCTGCCCATCGGCGAGATCGGCGAGCGGGTGCTGCTCACCAGCGGCAGCATGACGTACGTCGTGGACAAGCTCGAAAAACGCGGTTTTATCGCCCGCGACGCGTGTCCGACCGACCGGCGGGTCGTGTTTGCGCGCCTCACGCCCGAAGGCCAGGCGCTGATCGAAAGCACCTTTGCCGAACACGCCGCGCTTCTCGCCCGGCTCATGGGCGGCCTCACGCCTGCCGAGCAGGAAGTGGTGGCGGGGCTGATCAAAAAGCTCGGGCTGTACGCGCAGTCGTTCGCGCCTGAAGCCACCTCTGCACAGGCGTAGTATTTTTTTGAACTAAAATCTCTAAATCGAGATACTGTTGCCACGCATTCGTGGCGTTTCCTTCCATCCATCCCATCCAACCTCCATGACCACACAAACCGAAACCACCGTCCAGACCTACACCATTGACCCGTCGCACTCGCGGCTTGGCTTCGTGGTGCGGCACCTCGGCTTCAGCAAGGTGCGCGGCTCGTTCAGCCATTTCGAGGGCACCGTGCGCGCCGACCCCACCGACCTCTCGACGCTCAGCGCAACGGCCACCATCCAGGCGTCCACCATCTCGACGAATGACGCCAAGCGGGACGAGCACCTGCGCTCGGGCGACTTTTTCGAGGTCGAGAAATTCCCCACGCTGACGTTCGAGAGCACGGGCGTGCAGGGCGTTTCGGGCAGCCGTTTCACCCTCGTCGGGAGCCTCACGATGCACGGCGTCACGCGCGAGGTCGAGATGGAGGCCGAGTTTCTGGGCGAGGGCCAGGACCCGTGGGGCGGCACGCGCGTGGCCTTCGAGGCGCAGACGACGGTGAACCGCAAGGACTTTGGCCTCAACTGGAACGTGGCCCTCGAAGCGGGCGGCTTTCTGGTAAGCGAGGACGTGCAGATCGTGCTCGAAATCCAGGCCACGCAGCAGTAAAAGCGCCGTCCATCCGCAAAAAATCCCCGGCAGTGCACACCGCGCTGCCGGGGATTTTCGCGTTATCGCGCATCGGAAAGTCAGCGGCCGCCGCGCGGGGCCGTGGCGCCGGGCGTGGGCGCGTTGCCCCACGTGTCGTTGCTGCGATCCTTGTCGGGCAGCAGGCCGTCGGGGTCGAGGGTGAGGGCGGCGACGGGTTTGCCCTCGACGAGTTCGGTAAACGTGCTGCTCGTGGCCCACGCGAGGGCGGGAATGGTGCGCCGCTCCGTCGTGCCGTCGGCGTAGGTGATCTGGAGCGTCGTCGGGAGCACGAGGCCGTCGAGGTTGGCAAGCGTGACCGTCGTGCCGTCGCTGCCGGTTTCGACCTTCGTGATGCCCTGGTCGAAGGTGTCGGTCGAGTAGAACCAGCCGCGCCAGAAGTAGTCGAGGTCTTCGCCGGCGACGTTCTCGATGGTGCGGAAAAAGTCGGCGGGCTGCGGGTGCTTGAAGGCCCACCGCTGGATGTAGGTGCGAAATGCCGGGTCGAAGCGGTCGGGGCCGAGGATGTACTCGCGCAAGAGGCGCAGGCCGGCGCCGGGCTTCGAGTAGGCCAGAAAGCCCAGCCCGTTGGCCGGAATCAGGTCGGGCGGCGTCATGATGGGCTCGGCGGCGAGAGGCGAGGTCATGCCCTGCGCGATGGATTCGGCACTGGTGCGGCCCGCGCGCCGCGCGTCGGCGCCGTAGAAATCGAGGTTGGAGTAGTAGTTGATAAACGTGTTGAAGCCCTCGTCCATCCACGCGTAGCGCCGCTCGTCGGAGCC
>CBDUCD010000151.1:0-6808 GCA_965365535.1 uncultured Rhodothermales bacterium
CGGCCACGCCGAACGAGTCGAGGTATTCGGCCAGGTCTTCGGCCATGCGCTTGGTCAGCGTCGTGACGAGCACGCGCTCGCCGCGCTCGACGACGACGCGCACCTCTTCGAGCAAATCGTCAATCTGGCCCTCGCTGGGGCGGATTTCGACTTCGGGGTCGGGGATGCCCGTGGGGCGGATGATCTGCTCGACAAAGACGCCGCCGCTTTTCTCCAGCTCGTAGTCGCCCGGCGTGGCGCTGACGTAGATGGTCTGGTGCTGGGCGGCCTCGAACTCCTCGAACGTCATGGGGCGGTTGTCGAGGGCCGAGGGCAGGCGGAAGCCGTGCTCGACGAGGTTGAGCTTGCGCGCCCGGTCGCCGTTGTACATGGCGCGCACCTGCGGGATGGTGACGTGGCTCTCGTCCACGACGAGGAGAAAGTCGTCGGGGAAGTAGTCGAACAGGCAGTAGGGGCGCTGGCCGGGGGCGTGGCCCGTCATGTGGCGGCTGTAGTTTTCGATGCCCGAGCAGTAGCCCACCTCTTTCATCATCTCGATGTCGAACAGCGTGCGCTGCTCGAGCCGCTGCGCCTCGACGAGTTTGCCTTCCTCGCGCAGAATGGCCAGCCGCCAGCGCAGCTCTTCCTCGATGGACTGCGTGGCGCGGGCCATCTGGTCTTTGGGCGTCACGAAAATGCGGGCGGGGTAGATGGTCAGCAGCTCTTCGGCGCGCACGTCTTTGCCCGTGAGGGCCTCGAAAACGGTCAGCTTCTCGACCTCGTCGCCCCAGAAGGCGATGCGGTAGGCGTAATCCTCCATGTAGGCCGGAAACACCTCCACCACGTCGCCGCGCACGCGGAACGTGCCGGGCACGAATTCGGCGTCGTTGCGGGCGTAGAAGATGTTGACGAGGCCGTGCAACAGCTCGTTGCGCGGGATGGAGACGCCTTTTTTGAGCTGGACGATCTGGCTTTTGTACTCCTCGGGCGAGCCCAGCCCGTAGATGCACGAAACGGAGGCGACGACGAGCACGTCGCGCCGCCCGCTCACAAGTGCACTCGTGGCCCGCAGCCGGAGCCGATCAATTTTCTCGTTGATGGCCATGTCCTTCTCGATGTACGTGTCCGAGTGGACGATGTAGGCCTCGGGCTGGTAGTAGTCGTAGTAGGAGATGAAAAACTCGACGGCGTTGTGGGGGAAAAAGCTTTTGAACTCGGCATAAAGCTGGGCCGCGAGCGTCTTGTTGTGGCTCATGACGAGCGTGGGCCGCTGCACCTGCGCGACGACGTTCGATGCGCTGAACGTCTTACCCGTGCCCGTCGCCCCGAGCAGCGTCTGGTGTTTATCGCCGCGCCGGAGGCCCTCGACGAGTTCGGCGATGGCGCGCGGCTGGTCGCCCGTGGGCTGGAACTCGGACTCGATCTGAAAGCGGTCGCTCATGCGGATAGGCGGGTGGAAACGGCCCAACATCGGGCCGGGTGCTGACACCCCTGTGGCGCGGCCCGGGTTCGGAGCAGGGTGCCAGGGCCCGAATATCCTATCTTGACCCCGCGTACCCTTTTTCGTTCGCGCCGTACGCCTGCGTTCGGGCGCGGGGTCTTTCGCGCACCCGCTCTCCCCGGCGCTGCCCCTTCTGGCATCCGTACGCTGGCTACTCCGGGCCTGCCCGGCATCTCCTTTTCTGTGGAAAGGCTCCTGTTCACCGCCGCCGAGCCCGGCTGGAGGATTGACCATGCTGCGCGCCCCCCTTTTCCGCGTCGGCCTGTTGCTGGCCCTGCTGGCCGGGCTGATGGCCCCGGCCAGCCTGGCGCAGGAGCTGCCCTTCCGGCACTTTACCACGCAGAACGAGATCAACCCGCTGCCCTCGCCCGCCGTCACCGACGTGTACCAGGACCGGCAGGGCTACGTCTGGATGGCCATCTACGGCACCGGCCTCGTCCGCTACGACGGCCAGCAGATGGACGTCTTCACCCCCGCCGACGGGCTGCTCGACACGCAGATTTTCGGCCTGGTGGAGGACGGCGCCGGCAGGCTGTGGGCGGTAGCCAGCGACAGGGCGCTGATGGTTTCCACCAAGCCCCTCGCCAGCTATAGGCCCGGCGAGCGCGTCCAGTTCAGCGATACGCTCGGGGCGGTGCCGCTCTACCAGGAACGGGCCATGCTGCCCATCAACGTGCTCGTGGCAGACCGCGACGGCGACATCTGGTTCGGCACCGACCACGACGGCATCGTGCGCTACCACATGGAAGCAGGCGGCACCGTCCGCGCCGACACGCTGGGCACCGCCCCGGCGCCTGGCGCGCCCAACGCCCGCGTCAGCGCCCTCGGCACGCGGCGCGACGGGACGGTGTGGGCCGGCCTGTTCGACGGGCGGCTGCTGGTGCTGGGCGCGGACGACGCATCCGTGCTCCGCACGACGGAAGCCGCCGCCGGGCCCGTTTTGCGCACCATCGCGGCGGCAGACGCGCCGTGCCCCCAGGTGAACGTGTTCTACGAAAGCGCAGCGGGCGTGCTGTGGGGCGGTTGCAGCGGCCACCCCCTGTGGAAGCTGACGGGCACGGGCGCCGCGCCGCGCTTCGAGACCGTCGGCGCCGCGCCGCCCGGCACCCTTACGGCGCTGCTGGAAGTCGCCCCGGACGTGCTCTGGGCCGGCGGCCTCCAGACGGGCATCGTCGAGGTTGACGCCTCGGGTAACGTGCCGCCGCATCCGTACACGCGCACCAGCGGCCTGCTCGACATCAACCTGTGGGCGCTGCTGCGCGACCGCGAGGGCAACGTGTGGGTGGCGCAGAACAGCGGGCTGTCCCGCCTGCCCCTCAACCACACCGCCTTCCGGTACTACACGGGCGACTCGCACGCGGGCGAAGTGCCCGTGCTGCCGGCCGTGGACGCGCTGGCCCTGCTGCCCGACTTTTCCTTTGGCGCTGCTGGGCGCGACCTCCCGCCCCTGCTCGTGGTGGGCACGAGTGGCGGCGTAGCCTTTATCCGCCCCGACGGGCAGGCGGCGCACGTCACCACCGAGCAAGGGCTGCGCAACAACGTCGCCCTGAGCCTGTGCACCGACGGCGCGCAGCGCCTGTGGGTGGGCACGCGCCCGGGCGTGAGCGTCATCGGGCCGGCGGCGGCGCTGCCACCGGGAGGAAGCCCGGCGCGCCCCATCACCCTGTTCGGGGTGCCGCTGTACCTGAAAAGCTTCTCGCCTACGGCCCCCAACACCTGCTACGCCTTTCCCCTCGCCGCCGACAGCGCCGGCACGCAGCCCCCGGGCGAGATGGTCGTTTTTGCCACCGGCGGCGGGATATACGCGCTCGTGGAAGGGCACTGGTTCCTGTTCGACAAAGGCGCCGGCCTGCCCGTCGGCGACTTCTGGGCCGTTGCCCGCGACGACGAGGGGTACCTGTACGTCGGCGCCAAAACCAGCGGCGGCATCTACCGCAGCCTGCGCCCCTTTACGCGCGCCGCGCTGGCGGCGTGGTCGGGCGCCCCGCTGCCAAAGGGCGGCGCCAGCTTTACCAGCATCGCCGCGCCGGTTTTCGAACTTCTCACCGACGCCGACGGCGCGCCGCTGGTCGCGGAAAACGTCAGCGCGTTCGCGTGGGACGGAGGCACGCTCTGGGCCAACACCGACGCCGGGCTCGTCGCCCTCGAAGGCACCCCGCGGCGCCGTACCCCGCTCGACTCCACCCAGCACACGGGCGACAACCGCCAGGTGGTGGCCCGCTCGCCCACAACCGGCACCCTCTGGATTGGCGGCACGGAAGGCATGGTCGAGGTGGACCCGGCGCGGCGCACCGTGCTGCGCCACATCACCAGAGAGGATGGCCTGCTCGGCAACGAAACGTGGGGCCCCGCCGCCATCGTCGCCGGCGCCGATGGGACGATCTACCACGGCAGCGCGCGGGGCGTGACGGTGTACCACCCCGACCGCGACGCGGCCAACGCCGTGCCGCCGCTCGTGGCCTTTACCGCCGTCCACTTCTCGCAGGGCCAGCGGGGCAACAACGAACTCAGCGTCCGCTACGCCGCCCTCAGCTTTGCCAGCGAAAAGCGCGTCCGCTACCGCACCCGCCTCGTCGGCTACGACGCGGGCTGGTCGGCGCCCACGTCCGAGACGAGCCTCCGCTACACCAACCTGCCCGCGTTTTTCGTGCCGCGCCGCTACACCTTCGAGGTCGTGGCCGCCAACAACGCCGGCGTGTGGACGGCGCCGCCGCTGCGGTATTCGTTCCGCGTGCAGCCGCCCCTGTGGCTGCGCTGGTGGAGCTTTCTGATCTACGCCGTGCTGCTGGCCGGGGGCGTTTTCGCCGTGGACCGGGTGCAGCGGCGGCGGCTGCTGCGCATCGAGCGCGAGCGGGCGCAGGCGCGCGAACTCGAACAGGCGCGCGAAATCGAGCGCGCCTACCACGAGCTCGAAACCACCCACACGCGCCTGAAAAGCACGCAGGAGCAGCTCGTGCACCAGGAAAAGCTCGCCTCCCTCGGCGCCCTCACCGCCGGCATCGCCCACGAAATCAAGAACCCGCTCAACTTCGTCAACAACTTTGCCCAGCTCACGGGCGAACTCGTGCAGGAGCTGCGCGGCGAGGCCGCCGCCCGCCCCGACCTGCGCGTGGCCGACGTGGAAGACCTGCTGGGCGACATCGAACTCAACACCACCAAAATTGCCGAGCACGGGCGCCGCGCCGACGGCATCATCCGCGGGATGCTGGCCCACGCGCGCGGCACCACGGGCCGCCGCGAGGCCACCGACCTCAACGCCCTCGCCGACGAGTGCGCGACGCTGGCCTACCACGGCGCCCGCGCCCAGCAGCCCGACGCGCAGGTGCAGCTCGAGAAAGACTTCGACCCCGCGCTGGGCCGCGTCGAGGTGCTGCCGCAGGAAATCAGCCGGGTGCTTTTGAACCTGCTGTCAAACGCCTTTTACGCCGTCGCCGAGCGGCAGGCCGAGGCCAACGGGCAGATGGGCGCGTACCGGCCCACCGTCCGCGTGAGCACGCGGCGGCACGAAGGGGGCGTCGAGGTGCGCGTCGAGGACAACGGCACGGGCATCCCCGAAAACGTGCGCCGCCGCATTTTCGAGCCGTTTTTCACCACCAAGCCCACGGGCGAGGGCACGGGCCTGGGGCTGTCGCTCTCGCACGAGATTGCCCTTGCCCACGGCGGCACCCTTACTGCCCACGCCCGCGCGGGCGGCGGCACCGCCTTCGTGCTGTCGCTGCCCGCCACGCCCCATCCCGAACACGAGGTTTCGCCATGAAAGTGCTGATCGTGGACGACGAGCGCGACGTGGAGCCGCTTTTCCGCCAGCGGTTCCGCCGCGAAGTCAAGGCGGGCGAACTCGAACTGGCCTTTGCCTTTTCCGGCCCCGCCGCCCTCCAATACCTCGAAGCCGACCGCGCCGACGTGGTGCTCGTCCTGTCGGACATCAACATGCCGGGCATGAACGGGCTGGAACTGCTGGGCCGCATCAAAGCCCTCACGCCGCCGCGCCCGCCCATCGCCGTGTGCATGATGACGGCTTATGGCAACGACGACTACCGGCAGCGCGCCGCCGCTGGGGGCTGCGACGGCTACCTCACCAAGCCCCTCGACTTCGACGAACTCAAGGCGCGCCTCCGCGCCCTCACCCACGCCTGACGCCATGCCCGTGCGCGTACTCCTGGTAGATGACGAGCCGGACCTGGAACTGCTCGTCCGGCAGAAATTCCGCAGGCAGATCCGCGAGGGCGACCTGGCCTTCACCTTTGCCGGCGACGGCGTCGAGGCGCTCGAAAAGCTCGACGCCGACCCCGCCCTCGAAATCGTGCTGACGGACCTCAACATGCCGCGCATGGACGGGCTGAGCCTGCTCGACCGCGTGGGCGCCCTCGACCGGCTGCTCAAAGTCGTCGTCGTGTCGGCCTATGGCGACATGGACAACATCCGCGCGGCCATGAACCGGGGCGCCTTCGACTTTATCAACAAGCCCATTGATTTTGCCGACCTGGAGACGACGCTGGCCAAGACGCACCGCGAGATGGAGGCGCTGCGGCAGGCCGTGACGCTGCGGCAGCACCTGGGCGCGCTCCAGCGCGAACTCGAAATCGCCACGCAGATCCAGCTTTCGGCGCTGCCGTCGCGCTTTCCCGCCTTTCCCGACCGCGACGACTTCGACCTCTACGCGACGATGCTGCCGGCCCAGGAGGTCGGCGGCGACTTCTACGACTTTTTCCTCCTCGACCAAGACCGGCTGGGCTTCTGCATTGGCGACGTGGCGGGCAAGGGCATCGGGGCGGCCCTTTTCATGGCCATCACGCGGACGCTGCTGCGGGCCACGGCGCTGGGCGGCATGGGCGCGGGCGAGTGCCTGCGCCGCGTCAACCGGGTGCTGTTTCCCGAGGCGCTGCCGCGCCTGTTCGTGACGGCCATCTACGGCACGCTCGACCTGCGCACGGGCCTGCTGGAGTACGCCGTGGGCGGCCACCTCCTGCCCCTCCACCTCACGCCCGACGGCACCGTGCAACCCCTCGCGCGCACGCACGGCATCGGGCTGTGCCTCCAGGCCGACTTCCCGTATGGCGCCCGCACCGTGCAGCTCGCGCCCGGCGACACGGTTCTGCTCTACACCGACGGCGTGCCCGAAGCGATGGACGGGCACCGCGAGCAGTTTTCCGACGCGCGCGTCCGGCAGTGCCTGGAAAAGGCGGCAGGTCTCCCACCCGGCGACGTCGTGCGCGACGTGCTGCAGGCCGTCGAGGCGTTTGGCGCCGGCCTGCCCCAGGCGGACGACGTCACGCTGCTGGCCGTCCGCTACCAGGGGCCGGGCCAGTAGCGCGCCCGGCGCGTCAG
>CBDUCD010000152.1:0-6803 GCA_965365535.1 uncultured Rhodothermales bacterium
GGCTACGACCGCACGGTGGACAGCCACGTGCAGCGCCTGCGCGCCAAAATCGAGGACGACGCCGGCAGCCCGCACTTCATCCGCACCGTCTGGGGCATCGGCTACAAGTTCGCGGGGTAGCGGGGGTTTTGAGGTGGCGGGGTTGAGGGTAGAGGTCGGAGGTGGGGCGGACGGCGCGGGCAATGGCGTGTTGGGTTGATGGTTGGTTTGTCGAGTTGGTTGAGGGTGGTTGGGGCGGCTTGGGGGACCGCGGCTTCGCTATCGTGCCCTCAACGCCTGTCACCCCGCCAGAACGTTTTCCCGCCTCCATGTCCCACCCACCACCTCGCCACCTCGTCCCCCCGCCCCCCCGCCCCCGCCGGTCGGTGTTTACGCGCGTGGCCCTCGTGCTGGTGGGCGTGCAGGTGGCCACGGGGCTGCTGGCGGTAGCGCTGAGCGCGTTTTTCGCGGGCGACCGCAGCCGCGTGCTCGCCGCCAACAGCCTGCGGCTGCGCCTGGACGTGGTGGCCGAGGAAATCGAGGTGCGCGCCGCGCCGCTGCGCCACCTCGACAGCCTGCCGCCGCTTGTCCGGCTCGACCTGGCCAACCGTTTCCCCGACCCCATCGCCCTCGTGGACTACGACGGGCAGCTCGTCGCGCGCATCTCGACCGACAGCGCCGCCGCGATGCCCGCGCTGCCGCCGCGCCTCGACACCCTGCTGGCGGCCGGCGAGGTGGTGGTACAGGCGGAAGGGCGCACGTGGGGGCTGGCGCCGCTGTACGACGCCGACGGGCTGCTGGCCGGCGGGCTGCTCGTGCAACCCCTCACCCGCTCCCTCGACGACGAGCTGGCGCCCACGCGCGCCGCCTTCGGGCGCGCCCTCGGCGTGTCGGGGCTGGCGGCGCTGGCTTTCGCCCTGCTGCTGGGCGCCCTGTTCACCCGCCGCCTGGTGCGGCCCTTGCAGCGCATCACGCAGCGCGTCGAGCGCATCGGCGCGGGGGATTACAGCGCCCGCCTCGACGAAGCCGGCGAGGACGAAATCGCCCGCCTCGCCCACGCCGTCAACACGATGGCGGCCCAGGTGGCGCACGCCCTCGAATCGCTGCGCGCGACGGATCGGCTGCGCCGCGAACTCGTGGCAAACGTGGGCCACGACCTGCGCACGCCCCTGGCCGCCCTCCAGGGCCAGGCCGAGGAAGCCGCCCGGCTGCTGGACGAAGGGCGCGGCGGCGAGGCCAGCCGCGCCCTCGACGGGCTGCGGCGGCAGGCCGACTACCTGGGGCGCATGGTGGCCGACCTCTTCGAACTCAGCGTCCTCGAAGGCGCGCCCACGCTGCGCCTCGAACCCGTGCCCCTGGGCGAACTCGCCGAGGCCGCCGCCGAGCAGGCCCGCGCCCTCATGCACAGCGCCGGCATCCACTTCGAAGCCGCCGTGCCCCCGGGCCTGCCCACGGTCGAGGCCGACGGCGGGCGGCTGCTGCGCCTGCTGGGCAACCTGCTCGTCAACGCCCGGCAGCACACGCCGCCCGGCGGCAGCGTCCGGCTGGCGGTAGCGCGCGAAGGGGATCGCGTCACGTTTTCCGTCGCCGACACGGGCGCGGGCATCGCCGCCGACGCCCTGCCGCACCTGTTCGAGCGCTACTACCGCGGGCAGGACGCCCGCACGCGCGGCGAGGGCACGGGGCTGGGGCTGGCCATCGCCGCCTCTATCGCCCGGGCGCACGGCGGCACCCTCGCGGTCGAGAGCGTGCCGGGCGCGGGCAGCCTCTTTACGCTCACGCTGCCCTTCGCGCCCTGACGCGGGGGCGCGGTAGCAGGTGTACAGGGGGAGGGCCGGACACGCAAAGGGTGGTTTCCAGCGCGTATCCGTTGTAATAAAGGGTCCGCTGTATGTGTGCAGCCTTGCCGTCTGCAAGCGCCCACGCTATTCTCCGAGCCCGCTGCCGCACCACGCCGGAGCGTGTGCTTTTTTCCGCCTCGCCCCTATGCCAGCCCTACCCCTCGTCGTGTTTTCCCACCTCAGGTGGGATTTCGTGTACCAGCGCCCGCAGCACCTGCTTTCCCGCTTCGCGCGCACGCGCCCCGTGTACTTTATCGAGGAGCCCTTCTACGCCCCCGGCGCGGCGCCTTACCTGCACCTGCACCGCCCTGCCCCCGGCGTCACCGTCTGCCAGCCCCACACGCCCCTCCCCGACGGCGGCTTCAGCGATGCGCAGGCGGCCTCGCTCGCGCCCCTGCTGGCGCGGCTGGCTGCCGAGCACCCCATCGAAAGTGCCGTTTGCTGGCTGTACACGCCGCTCGCGCTGCCCCTGGCGCGCCTGCTCCGGCCCCGCGCCCTCGTGTACGACTGCATGGACGAGCTGGCGCAGTTCGACTTTGCACCGCCGGAGCTGATCGAGCGAGAAAAGATCCTGCTGGACGAAGCCGACCTCGTCTTTACGGGCGGCCCCAGCCTCTACCGGGCCAAAAAAGCCCGCCGCCCCGACGCGCACTGCTTTTCCTCGTCTGTGGATGCGGCGCACTTTGGACGAGCCAGTGCGCCGCTTGCAGCTCCCACCGACCAGGCTGCGATTCCCGGCCCCCGGCTGGGCTTTTTCGGCGTCGTGGACGAGCGCATGGACCTCGACCTCGTCCGCCACGCCGCCGCCGCGCGCCCCCGCTGGCAGTTCGTGATGGTGGGCCCCGTCGTCAAGATAGACCCGGCGCACCTGCCCCTCGCGCCCAACCTCCACTGGCTCGGCCCCAAAAGCTACGCCGACCTGCCCGCGTACCTGGCGGGGTGGGATGTGTGCCTGCTGCCCTTTGCGCGCAACCGCGCGACGGAGTTTATCTCGCCCACCAAGACGCTCGAGTACATGGCCGCCGAAAAGCCCATCGTTTCGACGCCCATCCGCGACGTGGCCGAGCCCTACGAAAACGTCGTGTACCTGGGCAACACGCCCGAGGAGTTCGTGGAGGCGTGCGAAAAAGCCCTCGGCGAAAGCGAGGCCACGCGGGCGCGGCGCGTGGCGGCCATGCAACGCGTGCTCGCGCACACGTCGTGGGACGCGACGGCTGCCCGCATGGCCGCCCTGCTCGACGCCGTGCTGCACCCGCGCGCCCTGCCCGAAGCCCAGGCGGTCTGGGCAGGCTAATTTTCTCACCCAGCCGGCGCGCTGCCGCGCCCCGCCCCCTCATGTTCGACTACCTCATCGTCGGCGCCGGCTTTGCGGGCGCCACGCTGGCCGAGCGGCTCGCCAGCCAGCATGGCAAAAGCGTCCTCGTCGTCGAAAAGCGCAGCCACATCGGCGGCAACGCCTTTGATGAATACAACCCCGACGGGCTGCTCGTGCACCGCTACGGGCCGCACATCTTCCACACCAATGCGCGCCGCGTGTGGGACTACCTGTCGCAGTTTACCCTCTGGCGGCCCTACGAGCACCGCGTGCGCGCCAGCGTGGACGGCCTGCTCGTGCCCCTGCCCATCAACCTCGACACAGTTAACCAGCTTTACGGGCTCTCGCTCACGGCTTTCGAGGTGGACGATTTCTTCGCGCGCCTGGCCGAGCCGCGCCATCCCGTCGTGACCAGCGAGGACGTGGTGGTGAGCCGCGTGGGGCGCGAACTCTACCAGAAGTTTTTTCGCGGCTACACGCGCAAACAGTGGGGCCTCGACCCCAGCGAACTCGACGCCAGCGTGATTGCGCGCGTGCCTATCCGCACCAACCGCGACAGCCGCTACTTTACCGACACCTTCCAGGCGATGCCGCTTCACGGCTACACCCGGATGTTCGAAAAGATGCTTGCCCACCCGCGCATCAAGGTGATGTTGAACACGGACTACCGTGAGATCGCAAACGTGATTCCTTTTGGCGAGCTAATTTATACCGGCCCCATAGACGAATACTTCGACTACTGTTACGGAAAGCTTCCGTACCGCTCTCTCCATTTCGTACACGAGACCCACGCGCGCGAGTGGTACCAGTCTGCTCCTGTCGTCAACTATCCCAACGAGCACGCTTACACGCGCATCACCGAGTTCAAGTACCTGACGGGGCAGGAGCATCCCAAAACGGCCATCGTGTACGAGTACCCACAGGCCGAGGGCGACCCGTACTACCCCATTCCGCGCGCCGAAAACGCCGAGCGCTACCGCCAGTACGAGGCGCTGGCACGCCAGACACCCCGCGTGCATTTCGTGGGCCGGCTGGCCACGTACCGCTACTACAACATGGACCAGGTGGTGGCGCAGGCGCTGGCGCTTTTCGACACGCTGGCACGCGGCGCGCAGGCGCGCCCTGCCATCCGGCACCCGCGCAAGGTGCGCAAGGCCGTCCTGCCCGCGTCCCTGTCCGCGCCGGCAGAGGGGCGGGGAGACGGCGTGCCGGACGCCCCCGGCAGGGCCATGCAGGCTTTTGTGCCCCAGCCGCCGCGCGGCGATGGCTGAGTCCGGCACGCCGCTGTTTCCTTCGTTTTTCGGCGGCGGCTTCGAGTGCTCCACCCACCAGCGTGCCCACGACCGCCGCCGCCTCGACCTGGTGGCCGCCTCGGGCCACGACGCCCACGCCGGCGCCGACTACCGCACCCTGGCCCGGCACGGGCTGCGCTGGGCGCGCGACGGCCTGCGCTGGCACCTCGTCGAAACGCGCGCCGGGCGCTACACCTGGGGCAGCTTTCTGCCCCAGCTCCGCGCGGCCCGCGCGGCGGGCGTGACCGCCGTGTGGGACCTGTGCCACTACGGCTGGCCCGATGGCCTCGACGTGTGGCGCCCTGCTTTCGTCGAGCGGCTGGCCGCCTTTGCCCGCGCCGCCGCCCGCCTGGTGCAGAGCGAGACGGACGAGGTGCCGTTCTGGTGCCCCATCAACGAGATCTCGTTTATGGCGTGGGCGGGCGGCGATGCGGCGTACCTGCCGCCTTTTGCACGCGGGCGCGGCTTCGAGCTCAAGGTGCAACTGGCCCGCGCCGCCATTGCCGCCATCGAAGCCGTGCGAGGCGTAGATGCCCGCGCCCGCATCGTGCAGGCCGAGCCCCTCATCCACATCGCCGCCAGCGCGGCGCGGCCCCACGAGCGCGCCCAGGCACGCGGCCACCGGCAGGCGCAGTTTCAGGCGTGGGACCTGGTGCGGGGCACCCTCTGGCCCCAGCTGGGGGGTCAGCGCCAGCACCTCGACATCGTGGGCGTCAACTATTACTCCACGAACCAGTGGGTGCACGGCGGCGGCGTGTTGCAGCCCGGCCAGCGCGGCTACCGCCCCCTCGCCCGCCTGCTGGCCGAAGTGCACCGCCGCTACCGGCGCCCCCTCGTCATCGCCGAGACGGGCCACGAGGGCGCGGCGCGGGCGCCGTGGCTGGCTGCCGTCTGCGACGCCGCGCAGCAGGCCCGCACGCGCGGCGTGCCTGTCGAGGGCGTGTGCCTCTATCCCGTCTGCAACCACCCGGGCTGGGACGATGAGCGCCACTGTCCCAACGGGCTGCTGGGTTACCCGGACGCGTGGGGCCGGCGCCCCGTGTACCAGCCCCTCGCCCGCGAACTCGAAAAGCAGCGCGCCCGGATGGGTGTGGCCTGAAACGCCCTCTCAGGCCGCCGCCAGCGCCGGGCGCGCAATGCGGGGCTCGGGCAGGCCGCGCACCACCACGAGGGCCATCAGCAGGACGAAAAACGCGCCCGCGATGGCGTTGCCCACGATGCCGTAGCGCCCGTAGAGCACGCCCGCCAGGCCCGAGCCCAGCGCCATGCCCATCTGCCCGCACGCGATGGCCGCGCTCATCATCTGGCCCCGCTGCTGGTCGGGCACGAGCGCCGTCACGAGCGACTGCAGGGGCGCCATGCGCATGGCGACCGACACCATGACGAGCGAGAAAAACACGACCGCCGACACCACCCCCGTCACGGCAAAGGGCACCGCGAGCAGGCACGCGCCAAACAGCAGCGCCGACGCGACCACGAGCGGCTTGCGCCCGATGCGGTCGGACAGGCGCCCGGCAAAAGGCCCCGTCGCCATGTTGGCCAGCCCGCCGCACAGGAACAGCACGATGACCTCGTCGCCCGAGAGGCCCACGACGCGTTCGAGCCAGACGGAGAAGTACGTCACGAACAGGCCGATGCAGAAAAACATGAGCACGTAGGCCACGACCGCTGCCGCCGGCGCCCGCTGCCGCAGCAGGGCGGCGTAGGCGCGCAGCGCGCCGCGCAGCGTCACGCGCTCGGGGGCCCGCGCCACGCGAGGCTGCGGCACGACGCGCCAGACGAGAAACGACGCCCCCACCATCACCAGCCCGAAGGCCAGAAACGGCCACCGGTAGCCCAGCAGCATCGTCAGCTTTTTGCCTGCCGGGATGCCCAGAATCTGCCCGGCGGCGATGCCGCTCATCACCCAGCCGTTGGCCCAGCCGCGCCGTTCGTACGGGAAATAGTCGCCCACGTACGCCACGGCGGCGCCCGAGAGCAGGCCGCCCGCCGCCCCTGCCAGCGCCCGCACCGCCACGAGCGTCTCGAAGCGCGCGGCCAGCCCGTGCATGAGCAGCGCGACGGCCATTGCAACGCTGCCCGCCAGCAGCATCCGCCGCCGCCCGATGCGGTCGGAGACGGGGCCGGCGGCAAGCGAGAAAAGGCCCAGCATGGCCGCGTAGGCCGTCACGAGCCAGCCCAGGTGCGCCTGCGCCACGCCCAGCGCCCGCTCGATGTCGGGCAGGATGGGCGTGACGATGATGACCTGCGCCGAGGCGGCGAAAACCGTCAGCCAGAGGGCGAACAGGATGGGGTACGGCGAGCGGTGGGACAAGGGCACGGAAGATATTCGTCCAAACAAGTATCTGACCCGGGCGAGGTTCCGCGCGGCGCCCC
>CBDUCD010000153.1:0-6777 GCA_965365535.1 uncultured Rhodothermales bacterium
CTGGGGCAGCCGCAGCAAGCTGCTCACCGTGGCCAAGCACGCCGTGGACAAGGGCTTGCAGTACGCCTACCGCGACCGTCGCAACCGCAAGCGCGCCTTCCGCCGGCTGTGGATCGCCCGCATCAACGCCGGCGCGCGCCTCAACGGCGTGTCGTACTCGCGCCTGATGGGCGGGCTGCGGCAGTCGGGCGTCGGCCTCAACCGCAAGGTGCTTGCCGACCTCGCCATCCACGCGCCCGACGCCTTTGCTGCCGTCGTCAAAACGGCTGCGAAGTGAGCGGCACCGCCCGGCGATTTTCTGGCGCTGATCCCTGTTGAGCAGCGCCCCTTTCTGTCCCGACGGATGGAACAGCCCCGCTGGCGCGTCTGCCTGGCGGGGCTTTTTTTACGACGAAATGCTATGAACACGCAGATCGAGGCCCTCGAAAAAGAGATCGGCGACGCGCGGCTCGACACGCCCCCCGCCCGCGAGGCGTTCCGCGTGCGCTTTCTGGGGCGCAAAAGCGGCGCGATTACCGACCTGATGAAAGGGCTCAAGGACGTGCCCGCCGCCCAGCGTCCCACCGTGGGGCAGCGCCTGAACGCGCTGCGCGCCCTTGCCGAAGCCCGCCTCGACGAGGCCGACGCGCTTCTGGCCCGGCACGACGCCGACGCCGCCCCCGCCCTCGACACGACGCTGCCGGGGCGCGTGCCCGCGCGCGGCTCGCTCCACCCCATCACCGAGACGCTCTACGAAATCGAGCGCGTGTTCGGGCGGCTGGGCTTTTCCATCGCCGAAGGCCCCGAAATCGAGGACGACTACCACAACTTCACCGCCCTCGGCTTTCCGCCCGACCACCCGGCGCGCGACATGCAGGACACGTTTTTCCTGCGCCACGGGCAGGCCGGCGGCGACGTGGTGCTGCGCACCCACACGTCGCCCGTGCAGATCCGCGTGATGGAACGGCAGCCGCCGCCCTTGCGCCTGATCGTGCCGGGGCGCGTGTACCGCAACGAAAGCATCTCGTACAAGTCGTTCTGCCTGTTCCACCAGGTCGAAGGGCTCGTCGTGGACCGGGGCGTCACGTTTGCCGACCTCAAGGCGGTGCTGCACCTGTTCGCCCAGACGATTTTCGGCGACGGGGTGCAGATGCGCTTCCGCCCCAGCTTTTTCCCCTTTACCGAGCCGTCTGCCGAGGTGGACATCTACCAGGCCGACGCCGCCCACCCCGACGGCGGGCGCTGGCTCGAAATCCTCGGCTGCGGCATGGTGGACCCCGTCGTGTTCGAGCACGTCGGCATAGACGCCGAGGCGTACACGGGCTACGCCTTTGGCATGGGCGTCGAGCGCATCGCCATGCTGCGCTACGGCATCACCGACATCCGCCTGCTCTACGAAAACGACGCCCGCCTGCTGGCGCAGTTCTGATGCTGGAGGTTGGATGGTGGGTGGTAGGTCGAACCGAACCCGCCGCCCTGCCTTTTCCCACCAACGACAGCGAGCAGCGCGCGCGTACTACAAGCGAGGCCGAGCGTCAACTCCCTACCTCTCCCCATGAAAATATCTGCCAACTGGCTGCGCGAGTACGTGCAGCACGCCCTCTCGCCCGCTGCCCTGGCCGACCTGCTGACGATGGCGGGGCTGGAGGTGGACGACGTGGCGGCGCGCGGGAATAGCCTCGACGGCGTCGTGGTGGGCCACGTGCTCGAGGCGCGCCCGCACCCCGGCGCCGACCGGCTGACGCTGTGCACCGTGGATATCGGCGCGGACGCGCCTGCCCAAATCGTGTGCGGCGCGCCCAATGTGGCGGCGGGGCAGCGCGTGGCCGTCGCCCGCGTGGGCACGACGCTCCACCTGCCGGCCAAAGATGGCGACGGGACGGTGGCGGTGACGCTCGACCGCCGCAAAATCCGCGGCGAGGTGTCCGAGGGGATGATCTGCGCCGAGGACGAGCTGGGGCTGGGAGCCGACCACAGCGGCATCCTCGTGCTCGACGCCGACGCGCCCATCGGCGAGGCGTTCGAGACGTACCTCGCGGGGCAGGGCCGCGCCGTTCGTGACTACGTGCTCGACGTGTCCATCACGCCCAACCGCCCCGACGCCACGAGCCACATTGGCGTGGCGCGCGACGTGGCGGCGCTGACGGACGCCGAGCTGGTGCTGCCCTCCGTCGAGGTGCCCCCGGCGCCCGGCGGCGCGGCAGCCCGGCAGGTGCGCGTCGAGATCGAGGCGCCCCAGGCGTGCCCGCGCTACGTCGCCTTCGTGGTCGAGGGCGTGCAGATGGGCGCCTCGCCCGACTGGCTGCGGGCGCGGCTCGAAAGCATCGGCCTGCGGCCCCGCCTGAGCGCCGTGGACGTGACCAACTTCGTCATGCACGAGTGCGGGCAGCCCCTCCACGCCTTCGACGCCGACCAGATCGCCGGCGACACGGTTCGCGTGCGCCTGAGCAGGCCCGGCGAATCGTTCACGACGCTGGACGACAAAACGCGCCCGCTGCCCGCCGATACGCTTCTCATCTGCGACGCCGAAAAGCCCGTCGCCATCGCGGGCGTCATGGGCGGCGCCAACTCCGAGGTGACGCCCGCGACGACCCGCGTCCTCGTCGAAAGCGCCTATTTCGAGCCGTCGCACGTCCGGCGGACGGCCCGCGCGCTGGGCTTGCAGACGGACGCCTCGTACCGCTTCGAGCGCGGCGTGGACCCGACGGGGCAGGTGTGGGCGGCGGCCCGCGCGGCAGCCCTCATCGCCCAACTCGGCGGCGGGCGCGTTGTCGAGGGGTACGTGGACGCGCACCCCATCCCCTACGAAAAGGTGCAGGTGGACGTGCGCCCGGCGCGCATCGCCGCCCTGCTGGGATTCGACATTCCTGCCTACGAGGCCACGCGGCTGCTGCGGGCCATCGGCTTCGAGGTCGAGGAGACGACGCCGCTCGAACAGGTGGCCGACCTGGTGATGAAAGGCGCCAGCGTCGAAAGCGTGGCGACGGAAACCGTGCTGCGCTGCACCGTGCCGCCGTTCCGCCCCGACGTGCGCCGCGAGGTGGACGTGATCGAGGAGGTGGCGCGCCTGTGGGGCTATGGCCGCATTCCCGCCCCCACGCACCTCACCCTTCCCGCCGCCACGCCCACCGCCGAACCCGTGACGGCGCTGCGCGCCCGGCTGCGCGGCGCGCTCGTGGGCATGGGCTTCCGCGAGGTTTATACCAACTCCCTTTTGCCCCGCGACCGCGCCGACGCCTTCCGCCCGCCCCACCCCGCCTTTGGCGACGCGGACGGCGGCGTGGCTGAAACGCTGAACCCGGTTTCGCAGGAGATGGCGGCGCTGCGGCCCAGCCTGCTGCCGGGCGTGCTGGCCGTGGCGGCCTACAACGCCCACCAGGGCCTGCGCGAAGGGCGATTTTTCGAGGTCGGCCACGTGTTCCGCGAAGGGCGCGGCGGCGATGCGCCCGTGCCCGGCTACCACGAACAGGAAAACGTGCTGCTCCTGCTCGCGGGCGACGCCCGCGCGGCTTCGTGGGCGGAGCCGGCCCGCGCCGCCGACTTTTTCGACGCGCGCGGCGCCGCGACGGCCCTGCTCGACGCCCTCGGCGTACCCGGCGTGCGGGTTCAGCCGTCCCGCGACGCCCTGCCCTTTGCCCCGTACCGGCTCGACCTCTTTGTCGGAGACGCGCCCCTGGGCTACGTCGCGCCCGTCGCCGCCTCCGCTGCCGCCCTTTACGACCTGCGCGGCGACGCCTTTTTCGCCGAACTCAACTTCAGCCTTATCGCCCGCCACGCCCGGACGGCAGCGCCGCGCTACCAGCCGTTTTCGCGCTTTCCCGCCGTCGAGCGCGACCTGGCGTTTGTCGTGCCCCGCGCCACCGCGGCAGGCGAGGTGCTGGCCACGGTGCGCCAGGCGGGACGGGGGCTGCTGCAAGACGCCGCGCTGTTCGACGTGTACGAGGGCGACCGCGTGGGGCCGGACGAGAAAAGCCTCGCCATCGCCCTCCGCTTCGGGGCAGACCGCACGCTGCGCGACAAAGAGGTGGATGCCGCCCTGAGCCGCATCGTGCGGCGCGCCGAGGAGGCACATGGCGCGCGGCTGCGCGGCTAAGCCCTATTTTAGCTCCGTTTCCCCTTTTGCCATGAACAGTCGCAAAGAAGGCGGCCCGCAGGGCAAGCGCCGCCGGCGCAGTGCCGAGCGCACCGGCGACGCCCGCCCGCGCGCCACCGCCCCACCCGCCGACCCCGCCCGCCCCGAAACGCCCGCCGCGCCCCGCCTCGACGGCCCGCCTGGCGTCGTGCTCGAACGCCTGCGCGACCGCATCCACGACGTGGTGCGCGAACTCGACGCCCTGCGCGCCGAGAACGTCCGGCTGGGCACCCAGATCGCCGCCCTGCGCGCCGCCGCCGACGGCACCGGAGGCGACGCCGTGCTGCGCGTCGAGGACGACCCGCAGGCCGTGCGCGAAAAGATACAGGGCTTCATCGCCGCCCTCGACCAGTACCTCGACGGCTCCGACGCCGCCTGAGGGCGTCCATCCCCCTTCTGCCCATGGACCGGACGCTGCGTGTCACCCTGCTCGGGCGCGCCCTACCCTTGCGCGTCTCGGACGCCGACGAGGGCCTGGTGGCCCAGGCCGCTGCCCTGGCCGAAGCGCGCTTGCAGGCGTTTCGGGCGGCATTTCCCGCCCAGCCCGAGATGACGGCGCCGCTTGTCGTGGTGCTCGAGATGGCGCAGGAGCTGCTGGCCGCGCGCGAGGAAACCCGGCGCTACCAGCAACTTCTTGCCGACGCCCTCGTGGCCCTCGACCTCGAACTCGCAGCCGCCCTCGCGCGCGACGAGCAGGAGGAACAGCCCCCGCCCCCGGCGATATAATCGCCGTCGCCTTTTGGGGCGTCATTGCGCGAGGAGCGTGGTGTTTACCATATATGAGAACCGTACCCTGATGGTGCGGGGAGCTACTCTTCAGACCGGACGGCAGGCTCCAGCCCGCGAGGGTCTGGCCTCTGGCCGCCGGAGAAGCCGGGAAGGTCTGAGCGGCTCCCACTGTGATACTGAAGCTGGTTCTTCATATCAGACACCACGCCTCTCTCGCGCGATTTTTTGCTCACCCTGGTGGAGATCGCCGGCGCCTGGCGCTGCGCCTGCCGGGGTGTTTCCATATCGCCTCCCCGCCTGCGGCCCCGTCCGCAGCGCTTCCGCCCATGTGATCTCATGTCTATAACGCTGGCCCTCCTCTTGGGGGCCGCTGCGGCGGTGGCCGCGTATTTCCTCGGTTCCTATCTCGAAAAACAGCGCAGCCAGCACCAGCACGCCCTCCTCTCCACCCAGGCGCAAGACGCCGCCCAACGCCTCGTCCAGGAAGCCCGGGAGGACGCCGAGCGGCAGCGGGCCCAGATGGCACGCGACCTGGACGTGCACCGGCAGGAGGTGCGCGCCGAACTCGAGATGGAACTCGACGAGGAACGACGCAGCCTCCGGCAGCACCGTAAACGCAACGAGCAGCGCCACGAGCAACTCCAGCAGCGCGCCCGCCGCCTCAACGACCGCGAGGCCATGCTGCAACAGGCCGCCGACGCCCTCGACGCCGTCCGGCGCGAGGCCGAGGCGTCGCAGCAGAAAGCCGCCCAGCTGCAGCAGGCCGCCGACGCCCTCCACCGCGACGTGCGCCGCCGCGACGCCGAGGCCACGCGCCGCACCCAGGAGATGGACGCCCTCCAGGCCCGCCTCGCCGCCGAGCAGACCCGCCTCGACGCCCTGCTCGACGAGCACGCCCGCCGTCTCGAACAGATCTCCGGCCTCACGGCCCGCGAAGCCCGCGAGCAGCTCATCCTCCAGATGACCGACCAGGCCCGCCTCGACGCCGCCGCCCGCATCAAGGAAATCCGCGACGAGGCCAAGCTGCGCGCCGCCCGCGAAGCCCGCCAGATCATCCTGACGACGATCCAGCGGACGGCGGCCTCGCACGCCATCGAAAACACCGTCTCCGTCGTCAACATCCAGTCGGACGAGATGAAGGGGCGCATCATCGGGCGCGAGGGGCGCAACATCCGCGCCTTCGAAGCCGTGACGGGCATCGAAGTCATCGTGGACGACACGCCGGAGGCCGTCATTCTGTCGGGCTTCGACCCCGTGCGGCGCGAAATCGCCCGCCTGTCGCTCAACCGGCTGATTCAGGACGGGCGCATCCACCCCACGCGCATCGAGGAAGTCGTCGAAAAAGTGCGGACGGAGATGGAGGAGGAACTCGTCGAGACGGGCGAGCGGACGGTGATCGAGCTGAACCTGAACGGCCTCCACCCCGACCTCATCCGCATGGTCGGGCGCATGAAGTACCGGACGAGCTACGGCCAGAACCTGCTGGCGCACTCGGTCGAGACGGCGCGGCTGGCCTCCATCATGGCGTCCGAGCTGGGGCTCGACGCCGCGCGGGCGCGCCGCGCCGGGCTGCTGCACGACGTGGGCAAGGTGGTCGAGGAGGAACTCGAGCACCCGCACGCCATCGTGGGCATGGAGCTGTGCCGCCGCTACAAAGAGCATCCCGACGTGCTCAACGCCATTGGCGCGCACCACGACGAGATCGAGATGACGACGATGATCGCGCCCGTCGTGCAGGCCGCCGACGCTATCTCGGGCGCGCGGCCCGGCGCCCGGCGCGAAGCCCTCGACGCGTACATCAAAAGGCTCGAAAAGCTGGAAGCCCTTGCAGGCGCCTTCCGGGGCGTCGAGCGGGTGTACGCCATCCAGGCCGGGCGCGAAATCCGCGTGCTCGTGGCCCACGACATCGTCTCGGACGCCCTCGCCGAGCAGCTTGC
>CBDUCD010000154.1:0-6752 GCA_965365535.1 uncultured Rhodothermales bacterium
CCCCTACAACAGCACCTGGATGGTGACGAGGTGCAGGCCGCTGTTGCCGTAGGGTTCGAGGGCAAAGGCGTAGCCGCCGCGCAGCACGAGCGGCCCGGCGGGCTGCTCGACGCCGAAGCCCAGCGACGGGCGCAGCGCCCCGCCCAGCCCGTCGGCGCCGACGCCGTCCAGCCCGCCGCGCAGCGCGAACGCCGGGGCGAAATGGTACTCGGCGCCCAGCCGCACCCGCTGCGCGCCGCTGGTGTAGCTCACCGTCCGGGTGGCATAGACGAGCTGGCCGCCGCGCAGCTCCGTCTCGCGCCGGGCGGCCTGCCGGCGCGCCAGCCGCCCCTCGTACTCGGCCACGAGGGCCAGCGGGCCGCGCTGCCACGCCGCGCCCACGCGGAAGCGCGCGGGGAAGTTGTCGGTCGTGCTTTTGCCGCCGTCGCCGTAGATGCGCGACGTGTCGTAGGTGTAGCGCGCGAGGAGGTCGTCTATGGCGAAGCCCACCTGGAGGGCGTCGCTGGCGTGGTACACGGCGCCCACGTCCACGCCGATGGCGAGGGCAGGGCGCAGGCCGGGGTAGAGGTCGCTGCGGAACACCTGCAGGCCCAGCCCGATGGCCAGCCGCGTGCTGGGGCGCAGCCCGAAGGCGACGAAAAAGTCGTACTCGTCGGTGCGCAACTCGCCCGTGTGGGCGCCGCTGGCGTCGCGCCCGTCAATGCCCGTCACGCCGGCGTGGATGAGGCCGACGGCGGCGCCGGCGCGCGGCGGCAGCGGCGCCGAAAGCTGCAAAAACTGGAGTTCGCGCCCCTGGCTCAGCAGCGCCGCCGACGCTTCCAGGTTCTGGCGGGGCGTGAAGGCGGCAAGCGCCGGGTTGTAGTACGCCGGCGTCCGCCCCGACGCCGCCTCGGCCACGAGGGCGCCGCCCAGCGCCACGCCGCGCGCGCCAAAGCCCATGCGGGCAAAGACGCCGGCCTGCGCGTGGAGGGCGGGCGCGGCGAAAAAGGCCGCGCCGACGAGAACCAGGGCGAGGAGAAAGGGGAAGCGCCGCGTCATTCGAGTACGAGAATCTTGCCGCGCAGCGTCTCGCCGCCCGCGTCGATGGCGTAGAAATACGTGCCGTTGGGCACCCGGTAGCCGTCTGCGTCGCGCCCGTCCCAGATGGGCTCGTCGAGGGTGCGGACGAGGTTCATGCCGAAGTCGAACAGGCGGATGCGCAGGCCCGCCACGTCGCGGGCGCAGCGCTCGCCGTCGGCGCCGAGGGCAAAGCAGACGCGCACAAAGCGGTCGGCTTCGGGCGAGAACGGGTTGGGGTAGGCATACGCGTCCACGCGCGGCGTGCGGGCCGTGGGCTGCGCGGGGCGCGGCCCGATTTCGGCGCGGAAGCGCGTAAACGTCGCGCCCTCATCCATGCTTTTGAAGAGTCCGTCGTCCGTCCCTACCCACAGCGCGCCATCGTCGGTGACGGCGGCGGCGTACGCCTCGACGTCCGGGCGGACGGTTTCGCGGGGGTGCGCGGGGTCGAAAAAGGCACGCTCGACGCGCCACGTCTGGCCTCCATCCTGCGAGATGAAAAGGCCGCTCTGGCCGGCGGCAAAAACCGTCGCGCCCCGGAAGGCGAAGTCGTAGATGAGTTCGCCCGCGAGCGCCTGCGTGAACGTCTGGCCGCCATCGCGGGTGACGGTGACGCCGTAGCGCCCGCCCGCCGCCGCGTCCGAAAACGCCCACGAGGCCATCCAGACGGCGTTCTGGCCGTCGAGGCGTTGCTCGCGGAGGGCCGTCACCCACGGCCCCGTCAGGCCGTTGGGGCCGCCCGTGAACGAGTAGCGCCGCCACGACACGCCGCCATCGCGCGACACGTTGACGCCGCGCAGCGTGCCCGCCCAGACGGTGCCTTCTTCGTCAACGAGCACGCTGTAGCCGACGTGGTTGAAGTTGCCCCGCGGGCTGGCCGGGCTGCGCTTGGGCGCGAGCGCGAAGTTGTACAGCGTGCTGGGCGTGATCTCGTCCAGGTCGTCGGGCGGCAGCACGACGCGCTGCCACGTCTGCCCGCCATCGTCGGAGCGGCGGATGCCGGCGAGGTAGTTGGCCGACCAGAGCGTGCCCGTGAGGGGGTCGAAGTCGATTCCCCACGGCTGCGCGTTGCCGCGCGCATCAATGGGCTCGGCGGGGATGAGCGAGATGCCGTACAGCTCGGTCGTGTCGCCGGGCTCGTCGAGGGGGGGCGCGAGCAGGGTAAACGTCGCGCCGCCATTGCCCGAGTGGGCAAAGCCGCCCGCCGCGCCGACGACGTTGTCCTCGTCGAGCACGAGCGTGTAGCCCAGCCCGCCCCACACGTCGTCGCCCTCGACGTCGAGGGAATAGAGGCGCAGCCGCCCCAGCCGCACCGAGTCAATGTCGGCGCCGAACCACGTCTGGCCGCCGTCGCGCGTCACGTCCAGCCGGGGGCCGACCCACAGGGCGTCGCCCTCGGCGTGCAGGCTGGTGACGCTGTTGCTGCTGATGCCGGGGGCGGGCACGAGAGGCTGCGCGGCGCGCTGCACCTGGGCGGCGAGGCCGGTAGGCAGCAGAACGGACAGCAGGCCGTTGAGTAGAAAAAAGAGGTAGCGCATGGGCGGTTTACTGCACGGGGACGACGAGTGCGACCGTATTGCTCACGGCGCCCGCGCGGTCGGTGGCCTGGACGCTAAAGGTGAGGTCGCTGCTCGTGGCGCCGGCGGGGATTTCGAACCGGGCGGTAAAGACGCCGTCGCCCGCAGCCTCGTCGCCGAAGCTCTTGCCGTCGTCGAACAGGCGGAAGGTGCCGCCGGGCGAGGTCGCGGCCACGCGCACCACGTCCTCCAGCCCCTCGGGGTCGGACACGCGGGCCGTGAGCGTGAACAAGCCGCCCGCGGCGGGGAAAGGCGTGGGCGCGCCCGCGACGCCTTCCACGACGGGCGCGTTGTTGATGCGCGTGTACGTCAGCCGCCCCAGCACCTGCCCGGCCTGCCCCCGGCTGTCGCGCGCGATGACGACGACGGCATAGACGCCCGTCCCGCCCAGCGGAAACGCGACGGGCGCCGTGGCCTGGTAATGGCTGCCCTCGGCCACGAGCGGCACCACGGCGACGGGGCGCAGGCTGTTGGTGGGCGAGAGCACGACGGCCTGCACGCCCGAGATGGCGTCGTCGGGGTCGGTGGCCGTGACGGAAAACGTGACGGGCACGCGCGCCGTGTCGCCATCGATCTGCTCGGCGGGCAGCGTGTTGCGCAGCACCTCGTCGGGCGTGATGGTGAGGCCCGTAACGAGGGGCGCGCGGCCCGGCGCGTCGGGCAGGCCGGGGGCGGCGTCGCAGGCGGCCAGCAGCAGGGCGCCCACGAGGGGCCATCCCGCAAAGAGAAAACGCATGGAAACGGCGGAAGAAGCTGTCAGAAAAGTACCGTAGCCGTTTCGGTCATGCCGCGCCCGTTGAGTGAGAAGCGCGCCAAAATACGGCGTCTGCCCGCGTCGCGCACGGCTGAAAAGGGCAAATGGACGGGCCTGCCAGCGCGCCTAATGGGTGCGCAGGCGGCGGGCGAGGGCGAGGGCGCCCAGCACGCCGGGGCGGCTGCCCAGCGCGGGCGGCACCACGTAGTGGTCCACCTTGTCCTCCAGCGCCGCGTGCTTCACGTAGCCCGCCAGCGTTTCGCGCAGGCGCCGCCGGATGCCCGGAAACAGGTGCAGCCGCTCCATCACGCCGCCGCCCAGCACGATGCGCTGCGGCGAGAGCAGGAGGACGAAAATGGCGAGCGCCTCGCCCACGTACGCCGCCACCAGGTCCCACACGGGGTGGCTGTCGGGCAGCAGCGCCGCGTCGCCGCCCGTACGCGCGGCGAGGGCGGGGCCGGCCACGAGCCCTTCGAGGCAGTCGCCGTGGTAGGGGCACGTGCCCGCAAAACGGTCGCCGGGCAGGCGGCGCACGTGCAGATGCCCCATCTCGGGGTGGACGAGGCCGTGCAGCAGTTGCCCTTCGCTCACGAAGCCGCCGCCGATGCCCGTGCCGATGGTGAGGTAGAGCAGGCTTTCCACGTCCTGCCCCGCGCCAAACAGGCATTCGCCCATCGCCGCCGCGTTCACGTCGAGGTCGAAGGCGATAGGCACGTCGAAGTGCTCCCGGAGGGCGTGGACGAGGTTGGTGCCCGCCCAGCCGGGCTTGGGCGTCGTGGTAATGCTGCCGTACGTGGGCGAGCGCAGGTCGAGGTCTATGGGGCCGAAAGAGCCCATGCCGAGCGCTTCGATGGGGGCGCGCTGCTGGAAAAAGTGGACGGTGCGGCCCAGCGTCTCGGCGGGCGAGGTCGTCGGGAAGCGCACGAAGTCGTGGATCGTGCCCATGCCGTCGCCCAGCGCGCAGACGAACTTGGTGCCGCCGGCCTCGACGCCGCCAAACACGTGGCCGGCGTAGTCTGCCGGAATGCCGGCGGGTGCTTCTGTGGGTTCTTTCGTCAGCATACAGTCTGGAAATACAGTCGGGAAGGTGGGTTTTTCAGCAGGGCACGCCTGCCGCCATGCGCGCCCGCACGCGCTCGTAATGGGCCTCGTACTGGGGGATGATGCGGTCGAGGCTGAACTCCTCGGCGGCGCGGGCGCGGGCGGCGGCGGCCATGCGCGCCTGGAGGTCGGCGTCGGTGATGAGCAGGCGCACGCGCGCCGTCATGGCGTCAATGTCGGCCAGACTGCACAGAAAGCCCACCTCGCCATCCACGACGAGTTCGGGCAGCCCGCCGATGTTGCTTGCCACGACGGGCACGCCGCACGACATGGCTTCGAGGGCCGCCAGCCCGAACGTTTCCGACCCCGACGGCATCAAAAACACGTCGGCGATGGAGAGGATTTCCTCGACGGGGTCCTGCTTGCCCAGAAAGCGCACGTCCTCGTACACGCCCAGCTTGCGCGCCAGGTGCTCGGCGGGCACGCGGTCGGGGCCGTCGCCCACGAGGAGGAGCTTTACCGGCAAGCCCTCGGCGCGCAGGCGGGCCAGAATCTCGACCGTGTCGCCGACGCGCTTGACGGCGCGGAAGTTGGACACGTGAGCCAGCACTTTCTCGCCGTTCGGGCACAGCGCCTGCCGGAAGTGCGCCTTGTTCGAGCGCTGGAAACGGTCGGTGTCCACGAAGTTGGGAATCACGTCAATTTCCTTTGTCACGTCGAAGTGCTCGTACGTCTCGCGCCGCAGGTACTCCGAAACGGCCGTCACGCCGTCCGACTCGTCAATGGAGTAGGCGACGACGGGCGCGAAGCTCGGGTCCTGGCCCACAATGGTGATGTCCGTCCCGTGCAGCGTCGTCACGACGGGCACGCACAGCTTTTCGCGGGCGAGAATCTGGCGGGCCAGCATCGCACTCGTCGCGTGCGGGATGGCGTAGTGGACGTGCAGCAGGTCGAGCCCTTCGTACCGCACCACGTCCACCATTTTGCTCGTGAGCGCGAGCGTGTACGGGCGGTGCTCGAAAACGGGGTACGCGTTGACGTTGACCTCGTGGAAGTAGATGTTCTCGGTCACGTGCCCCAGCCGGAACGGCATCGAGTACGTGATAAAGTGGATCTGGTGGCCGCGCGCGGCGAGGGCCTTGCCCAGTTCAGTCGCCACGACGCCCGAGCCGCCGTAGATGGGGTAGCAGGTGATGCCGATTTTCATGCAGAAAGGGGAGTGTGTAACGACGCTGTTAGCGTCTCGGCGGGCCAGAACCGGCTGGAAGGGCCTCTGTTCACGCCGCCGCTTTGCCCGACGGCGAGGGGGTACGCCCCGTGCCCGGCGGCAGGCTCCCACGTTTTCATCCCCTTCCTGTTATGAAAAAAGCTTTTCTCGCCCTTGCCGCGTGCTGCGCCCTCGCCGCCGCGCAGCCTGCCGCCGCCCAGATCGGCGTCGCCATCGGCGCCAACTTCGACAAGGCGTCGGACTTTACCAATGGCAGCGACGACGCCTCGTTCGATAATGCGACGGGCTACCACATTGGCGTCTTTTTCGACCTGCCCCTCGGCCCCGTCGCCCTGCGCCCGGGCATCTTTTACACCGACGTGGGCAGCATCAAGCCCGAAAGCACCTTCGACGCGCCCAAAGTGGACGCCAGCCTCGTCGAGATTCCCATTGACGTGCGCTACCGCGTGCTGCTGCCGCTTGCCAAGCCGTACGTGCTGGCCGGCCCCGTTTTCCGCTTTGCCAACGGGAGCGACGACGAGATTTCGCTGACCAAGTTCTCGATGGCGGGTGCCGCCGGGCTGGGCGTCGAGCTGTCGCTGGCCGGCCTGCGCCCCTTTGTCGAGGCGCGCTACCAGTTCGGCGTCTCGAAATTCGTGGACGACTACGAAATCGGCGGCGTCCAGGTCGAGTCGAGCGACGACGTAAAGCTCAACTCGTTCATGATTCGTGCGGGCCTGGTGTTCTGACCGCCACCATCCGCAGAAAAGCCGCCGGGGTCTCGGACCCCGGCGGCTTTTTCGTTTTGTGCCTGGAGGCTGGCCGTTGCCGGGGAAACTCCTCCCTCGAGGGAGGTGCCCCGCAGGGGCGGAGGGTGTAATACCAAGTCTGGTTGCTTTGTATGTCATTGCGAGGCTCCGCAGGAGCCGTGGCAATCTCGCCTGTTGTGCTCGAATAGGCGAGATTGCCGCGCTCCCTTCGGTCGCTCGCCATGACAAAGACACACTATCCAGCAGGATTTGGTATAAGCCACAAAGCACGGGCGAACACCCCCACCCGCTGCGCGGGAGCCCCCTCAAGGGGGCGGTTCGTTCAACGGCGTCCCTCCGATGTCATA
>CBDUCD010000155.1:0-6739 GCA_965365535.1 uncultured Rhodothermales bacterium
CGCTTCCACACGCAGACGGGCGGCGTGACGCTGACGGCCCAGCAGCCCGACAACAACGTCGTCCGCGTGACGCTTCAGGCCCTCGCTGCCGTGCTGGGCGGCACGCAGAGCCTCCACACCAACTCGAAAGACGAGGCCCTGGCCCTGCCCACGCAGGATTCGGTGACGGTCGCGCTGCGCACCCAGCAGATCATTGCCCACGAAAGCGGCGTCACCAGCACCATTGACCCGCTCGCGGGCAGCTTTTTCGTCGAAAAGCTGACGGACGAACTCGAAAAGGAGGCCGAAGCCCTGATCGCCCAGATTGACGAGATGGGCGGCATGGTGAACGCCATCGAGAAAGGGTGGGCGCAAAAGCAGATCGAGCAGTCGGCGTACGAGTACGGGCAGTCGGTCGAGCGCAAAGACCGCGTCATCGTGGGCGTGAACGAGTTCCAGACCGAGGGCAGCGCGCCCATGGACCTGCTCAAAATTGACGAGGGGGTACGCGAGGCGCAGGTGGCCAAGCTCGAAAAGGTGAGGCGCGAGCGCGATAGTAGCCGCGTCGCCCAGACGCTCGAAGCCGTCGAGCGCGCCGCGCGCGGCGACGACAACCTGATGCCCGTCATCCTCGACGCCGTGCGCGCCTACGCCTCTGTGGGCGAAATCTGCAACACGCTGCGCGGCGTCTATGGCGAGTACCAGGAGACGTTCTGATTTTCCCTGTCCAGACCGGCTTTTCAGCCTATTTCCCATGATCGAACCCCAGGCCATCAACCACATCGGCATTGCCGTGCGCTCGCTCGACGAGCAGCGTCCCTACTACGAAAACACGCTGGGCGCCCGCTTCGAGGGCATCGAAGAAGTGGCCGACCAGCAGGTGCGCGTCGCCTTCTACTCGGTCGGGCCGGAGGGCCACGCCGTGCGGCTCGAACTGCTCGAACCCCTGTCCGACGCCTCGCCCATTGCCCGCTTTATCGAGAAAAAGGGCGAGGGGCTGCACCACGTCGCCTTTACCGTTGACGACATCCGGGCGCGGCTCGCGGCGCTCAAAAGCGAGGGCGTCCGCCTCATTGACGAGGCGCCGCGCGCCGGCGCGCACCACACCGACATCGCGTTTCTGCACCCCAAAAGCAGCGGCGGCATCCTGACCGAGCTGTGCCAGCCGCGTGCCTGACCCCGGCGCCCCGCGCCCCTTTTCACCTTCTACCCGAACCACTTCCCATGCCCGAATCAGCGAAGCGAACGCACATGACGATGCAGGAGCGCATCGCCGAGTTACGGGAGCGCAAGGCGGCCCTGCTCGAGATGGGCGGTGCCGAACGCATCCGCAAACAGCACAGCCAGGGTAAACTCACCGCCCGCGAGCGCATCAGCCTGCTGCTCGACGAGGGCTCGTTCCAGGAAATCAACGGCTTTGCCCGCCACCGCGCGACGGACTTCGGCATGGCCGGCAAAGACGTGCCCGCCGACGGCGTCGTGACGGGCGCCGGCACGATTGAGGGGCGGCTGGTGCACGTGGCCAGCCAGGACTTCACGAGCGTCGGCGGCGCCGTGGGCGAAGTCCACGCCGACAAAATCGTCGAGATGGCCAAGGGGGCGCTCAAAACGGGCAGCCCCTTTGTCATCATCAACGACTCGGGCGGCGCCCGCGTGCAGGAAGGCATTGACGCGCTGGCGGGCTACGGGCGCATTTTCTACCACAACACGCTGCTCTCGGGCGTCGTGCCGCAGATCTCGCTCATCATGGGGCCGTGCGCCGGCGGCGCCGCCTACAGCCCCGCGCTGACGGACTTCATCATCCAGACGCGCGGCAGCCAGATGTTCATTACGGGGCCGGGCGTCATCAAGGAAGTGACGGGCGAGGACGTGTCGGGCGAAGACCTGGGCGGCGCCGAGGCGCAGATGGCCTACTCGGGCGTGGTGCACTTCGTGGCCGAGGACGGGCAGGACGCCATCCGCATCTGCCAGAAGCTGCTCTCGTTTCTGCCCTCGAACAACCTCGAAGACCCGCCCCAGTACGAGCACGAGGGCTTCGTGGACCTCGACCCCGGCTTCGAGACCATCGTGCCCGACAACCCGCGCGCGCCCTACGACATGCACGAGATCATCGCGCGCATCGTAGATGAGGGCGACTTTCTCGAAGTCCAGGCCACCTTTGCGCCCAACCTCATCGTGGGCTTCGGGCGCCTTATCGGGCGCTCGGTCGGCATCATCGCCAACAACCCCGCCTTCAAGGCCGGCGTGCTCGACATTGACTCGTCCGACAAAAGCGCGCGTTTCATCCGCTTCTGCAACGCTTTCAACATCCCGCTCGTGACGCTCGTGGACGTGCCGGGCTTTATGCCGGGCATCGAGCAGGAGTACGGCGGCATCATCCGGCACGGCGCCAAGATGCTGTTCGCCTACAGCGCCGCGACCGTCCCGAAGGTGAGCGTGATGATCCGCAAGGCGTACGGCGGCGCGTATCTGGCGATGTGCGGCAAAGAGCTGGGCGCCGACCGCGTGGCCGCCTGGCCGACCGCCGAGATTGCCGTGATGGGCGCCGAGGGCGCGGCCAGCGTCGTGTTCCGCCGCGAAATCGAAAAGGCCGACGACCCCAGGGCCAAGCGCCAGGAGCTTATCCAGCACTACCGCGAAACCTTTTCGACGCCGTACGTGGCCGCCGCCCGCCGCATGGTGGACGACGTGATCGAGCCCGCCGAAACCCGCCGCTGGCTGGCCATGGCGCTCGACACGCTCAACACCAAGCGCGACATGCGCCCGCAGAAAAAGCACGGCCTCATCCCGCTCTGATCATGCCCTTTACCCTTGCCCAGGTGCAACCCGTCCACACCACGGGCGACCTGCTGATTCTCGCCTGCGTGGGCCTGCTCGTCGTGTTCGCGGCGCTCTCGCTGATTGGCGGGGTGATGGCGGGGCTGACGCGGCTGCTGGCGCGCTTCGAGACGCCCGCCGCCCCGCTGCTGCCCGCCGAGCCGCTCCAGCCCGTCTCGACCGAAGGATTGCACGAGGACGTGATGCCGCACACCGTTGCCGTCATCACCGCCGCCGCCTTTGCCGCCGTCGGGCGCCCGCTCCGCATCCGGCGCGTCACCTTTGTCCGGCCCAACAGCGCCACCGCCTGGAAAGGCGTGGGCCGGGCCACGATTCAAGCCTCGCACAACTTTAAACGCTGATTCCCATGAAGCTGCGCATTACCGTCGATGGCGTGAGCTACGACGTGGACGTTGAAATCCTCGACGAGAACGGCGGCGGCCAGCCCGCCCTGTCGTCGTCGCCTGCCCCGCTGCCCCAGGCGCAGCCTGCCGCCCAACCCGCGCGCCCGGCGCCCGCCGCCGCCGCCCCGCCGGTAGCGGTGCCCGAAGGCGACGGCTCGGACTGCCGCAGCCCCCTTTCGGGGTCGGTGCTCGACGTGCGCGTCAAGCCCGGCGACAAGGTGGCCCTCAACCAGGTGCTGATGGTGCTGGAAGCCATGAAGATGGAAGCCAACATCGCCTCGCCCGTCGCGGGCACGGTGAAAGCCGTCCACGCCCACGCCGGCGACACCGTCCGCGAAGGGCAGGTGCTGGTCGAGTTCGAATAACGCACCGCGTCTCCGCCCGAGGTCATCCATGCTCGACACCCTTTTCAACTACCTCCAGCAGTCCGGCTTTGGCCAGTTCCACTGGTCGAACGGCGTGATGCTGCTGGTGGGCCTGCTCTTTATCTACCTCGCCATCAAAAAAGGCTACGAGCCCCTCCTGCTCGTGCCCATCGGCTTTGGCATCCTCATCGGCAACATCCCCTACGACGTGAGCAAGCTCAGCGTGGGCGTGTACGACGGGCCCGTGAGCGAGCGCGAGCTGGCCTACTACACGCGCGACACGCCCCTCGAAATCGAGGGCGTGATGGTGCCCGCGTGGAGCCGCATTTTCGACCCCGAGGCGGCGGACAACCCCGTGCCCCTCCGCCCCTACCTGTTCCGCGACCTGGTCGAAGAAGGCAAGGCCGTGATGGTGAGTGCGCAGGAGAAAGTGTACGTGCCCCTCGACGTGACCGCGCCCGGCGTCGTCCACATCCGGCAGGGGCGCGAGGTGCTGGCGCTCGCGCCGGCGAAAGACAGCCGCTACCCCGTCGTCGTCGAGCCGCAGAGCCAGGACCCGTGGAACGCGGGCGTGCTGTGGATGCTGTATCGCGGCATCGCCTTTGGCTTCTACCCGCCGCTGATTTTTCTGGGCATCGGCGCGATGACCGACTTCGGGCCACTTCTGGGCGACCCCAAGATGATTCTGCTGGGGGCGGCGGCCCAACTCGGCATTTTCGGCGCGTTTCTGCTGGCGCTGCTGTTCGGCTTCGAGCCCATGCAGGCGGCCTCCATCGGCATCATCGGCGGGGCCGACGGGCCGACGGCCATTTTCCTGACCTCCAAGCTGGCGCCCGACCTCTTGGGCGCGATTGCACTTTCGGCGTACTCGTACATGGCGATGGTGCCCATCATCCAGCCGCCCATCATGAAGCTGCTCACGAGCAAGGAGGAGCGCCTCATTCGGATGCCCAAGCTGAAAGAGCCTTCGCGCACGCTGCGCGTCGTCTTTCCCATCGTCGGCTTTCTGCTGACGGCGTTTATCGCCACGGGCGCGCTTCCGCTGCTGGGGATGTTTTTCTTCGGCAACCTGCTGCGCGAAAGCCTCGTGACGGAAAGGCTCGCCAAGACGGCCACGACGGCCTTCGTGGACATCGTGACGATTCTGCTGGGCATCACCGTCGGCGCCAAGACGCAGGCCATCAACTTCCTGACGCCGCAGACGATTTACATCTTCATCCTGGGCGTGATTGCGTTTTCGCTTTCGACGGCGGGCGGCGTGCTGTTTGGCAAGCTGATGAACCGGTTCAGCAAAACGCCCATCAACCCCCTCATCGGCGCCGCGGGCGTGTCGGCGGTGCCCATGGCGGCGCGCGTGGTGCACCGCGTGGCGCAGGAGGAAGACCCGCAGAACTACCTGCTGATGCAGGCGATGGGGCCCAACGTGGCCGGCGTCATCGGCTCGGCCGTCGCGGCGGGCGTGCTGCTGTCCTACTTCTCCGGCTAAACCCGACCTTTTTCAGCTTTTCCAGACGTTTGCCATGCACCGAGACCACAAGTTTCCCATTCTGTCCGCCCAGGAGGCCGCGGCGCTGATTCCCGACGGCGCCACGGTTGGCTTTTCGGGCTTCACGCCCGCCGGGGCGGCCAAGGCGGTGCCCCGCGCCCTTGCCGAGCGCGCCCAGGCCCTCCACGCCGCGGGCGAAGCCTACCGCCTGCGCGTGCTCACGGGCGCCTCGACGGGCGAAAGCTTCGACGAAGCCCTGGCCCAGGCCGACGCCGTGGCGTGGCGCGCGCCCTACCAGTCGTCGAAGGGGCTGCGCAAGCGCATCAACACGGGCGAGACCGAGTTCGTGGACATGCACCTCTCGCACGTGCCGCAGATGCTCGAGTTCGGCTTTTTCGGCGACATGGACTTTGCCGTCGTCGAGGCGACCGACGTGACGACCGACGGGCGCGTGTACCTCTCGACGTCTGTCGGGGCCTCGCCCAGCTACCTGCGCCACGCCCAGAAAGTCATCGTCGAGGTCAACCGGCACCACTCGAAGCGGCTCTGGGAGATGCACGACATCGCCATTCTGCCGCCGCCGCCCAACCGCAGCCCCATCCCCATCCACCACCCGCTCTCGAAAATGGGCGTGCCCTTTGCCGCCGTTGACCCCGACAAAATCGTCGGCATCGTCGAGACGGACGAGGGCGACGGCGTGGCGCCCTTTACGCCGCCCGACGAGGACAGCCGCCGCATTGCCGGCCACGTCATCGAGTTTCTGCTGCACGAGCTGCACGCCCGGCGCATCCCGCCGGACTTTCTGCCCCTCCAGTCGGGCGTGGGCAACGTCGCCAACGCCGTCATGCACGGGCTGGGCGAAAGCAAGGAGGTGCCGCCGTTCTACATGTACACCGAGGTGTTCCAGGACGCGCTCGTGGACCTGATGCTGAACGAGCGGCTGCTGGGCGCCTCGACGTGCGCGCTCACGCTGAGCGAGCCGCAGATCAGGCGCATGTACGACCACATGGACTTTTTCAGCAGCCGCGTCGTGCTGCGCCCGCAGGAGTTGTCCAACAACCCGGGCGTCGTGCGCCGCATGGGCATCATCTCCATCAACACGGCCCTCGAAGCCGACATCTACGGCAACGTCAACTCGACGCACGTCAATGGCACGATGATGATGAACGGCATTGGCGGCTCGGGCGACTTTACGCGCAACGCCTACCTCAGCTTTCTCGTCACGCCCAGCCTTGCCAAAAAAGGCGCCATCTCGGCCATCGTGCCCATGGTGACGCACGTGGACCACAACGAGCACTCGGTTGACATCCTCGTGACGGAGCAGGGCCTGGCCGACCTGCGCGGACTCGGCCCCCGGCAGCGCGCCGCCGCCATCATCGAAAACTGCGCCCACCCCACCTACCGCGACTACCTGCGCGATTACGTGCGGGACGCCGGGCAGGGCCACATCCCGCACGACCTCAGCCGCGCCTTCGAGCTGCACCTCAACCTGATGCAGCACGGCACGATGCTGCCCCAGCCGGCGCCGTCCGCCAACGGCAACAGCGGCCGCTGACCCTGTGCAACCTGAAACGCCAGCAGGCGCTTTCCACCCGGAGGGCGCCTTTTTGGGTTGGCGGTTGGCGGCTGGCGGTTGGCTATTGGTCACTCGTCATTGGTCATGGGTCATTCGTCACTGGTGGCAGGAA
>CBDUCD010000156.1:0-6737 GCA_965365535.1 uncultured Rhodothermales bacterium
TGATAAACGTGTTGAAGCCCTCGTCCATCCACGCGTAGCGCCGCTCGTCGGAGCCGACGATCATGGGAAACCACGTGTGGCCGAACTCGTGGTCGGTCACGCCAAAGAGGCCCTGGTTGCGGGCGCGGGCCGAGCAGAACACGATCATCGGGTATTCCATGCCGCCCACCACGCCGGCGACGTTCGTGGCGACGGGGTACGGGTAGCGGAACCACTGCTCCGAGTAGTGGCGGATGGTGTGGCGCAAGTCCTGCGTCGAGGCTTCCCAGCCCTCGGCGCCGTTCTGCCCCAGCCCCTCGTGCGGGTACACGCTCTGGATGAGGATGCCGTCCCAGGCGGCGGCGTCCCAGATAAACGACCGCGAGGCGGCCCACGCCACGTCGCGCACGTTTTCGGCCTTGAAACGCCACGTCAGCATCGTCCCCTCGGGGCGCGCGCCGGGCGTGCCCACCTCGTCGGGGGCGACGATCATCACGGTTTCCTCGCTGGTGCGGGCGCGGTCGAGGCGCTGGCGTTGTGTGGGCGTGAGCACCTGCTCGGGGTTCTGAAGCGCGCCCGTCGCGACCACGATGAGTTCGCGCGGCACGGTCAGCTCCACGTCGTAGTTGCCGTAGTCGAGGTAGAACTCGCCCTGTCCGTAGTAGGGCAGGGCGTTCCAGCCGTTCACGTCGTCGTACACATACATGCGCGGGTACCACTGGGCGATTTCGTAGATGGTGCCGCGCGCCGTGTGGAGGCGCCCCATGCGGTCGGCGCCGTACTCGGGCACGAGGAAGTTGTAGCCCAGCGTGACGGACACGCGGGCGCCCGCGCCGGCGAGGGGCTCGCGCAGCGTCAGCCGCATCCGCGTGTCATCTACGAGGTACTGCGGCGCGTACTGGGCGCCGCCCTGATCCACCTCGACCTGCGTGATCTGGAAGCCGCCGCCGGGAAACGAGCCGCGCCAGCGCGACGTGGCGGGCTGGATGGAGGCGCCCCGGCTGCCGGGCGCGAACAGGTTCTGGTCGAGTTGCAGCCACAGGTCGGCAAGGGCGTTGGGGCTGTTGTTGGTGTAGGTGATGGTGACCATGCCCGTGACGCGGTTGGCGACGGTGTCGAGCGTGGCGCGGATGCGGTAGTCGGCGCGCTGCTGCCAGTAGTCGGTGCCCGGGCGCCCGTCGGCGGCGCGGTCCTCGTTGGGCGCGGGCAGGGCGATGGGGTTGAACAGGTCGAGGTGGCGCCCGGGCGCGTCCTGGGCGCGCAGGGGCAGCAGGCCCGCGAGGGCCAGCAGCACGAAGGGCAAGAGGGTTTTCATCGTCGTCGGCAAAGGGACATGTGTGGGAAACGACAACTTAACGCGCCTGCCGCCGGGTTGGCGTGTGAGACGAAACAATTAAGACGCGCCAGACGCGAATCCTGGGGCGCGATCTGCTGTGCAAGGCGGCTGCCTGTGCGCCGGCACGCCCCGACAGCCTTTTCCCGTTAAACACGCGCCACCCGACACCTGCCCATGCCCGACCGCCCCCTCATCCTCATCTCCAACGACGACGGCATCGGCGCGCCGGGCATCCGGGCGCTGGCGAGCGCCCTCGACGGGCTGGGCGATCTGTACGTCGTGGCGCCCATGACGGAGCAGAGCGCCGTCGGGCACGCCATCACGGTGCGCGACCCCGTGCGGGCGCGCGAGTGGCCTTTCGAGGTGCCTTCGGGCACCATCCCCGCCTTTGCCGTGACGGGCACCCCCGCCGACTGCGTCAAGCTGGCGCTGCACCGGCTGCTGCCGCGCAAACCCGACCTCGTGTGCTCGGGCATCAACAACGGCCCCAACACCGCTGTCAACATCATCTATTCCGGCACGGTCAGCGCGGCGACGGAAGCGGCCATCCTGGGCATCGACTCGGTCGCGTTTTCGCAGGATGCGTGGGGCCAGACCGACTTCGAAACGTCGGGCCGGTGGGCGCGGCGCGTGGCCGAGGAGACGCTGCGGCGCGGCTTGCAGCCCGGCGTGCTGCTCAACGTCAACATCCCGTTTCTGCCCTTTGGCGAGGTAAAGGGCGCCCGCGTGACGCGGCAGGCGCGCTCGCGCTGGGAGGAGGAGTTCGACCCGCGCCAGGACCCCTTCAACCAGACGTACTACTGGCTCTCGGGCCGCTTCGTCAACCTCGACGAAGGCGACGACACCGACCTCGAAGCCGTCGAGTCGGGCTACGTCAGCATCACCCCCATCCACTACGACCTGACGGCCTACGAAGCCCTCCGCGAAATCGAAACCTGGAACTGGTGAGGGACAGGGTTGGAGGGTAGCGCCAGTCGCCAACCTCCGGCCTCCAGCCGCTACTTGTGGTTGAGCCGGTACACGATTTTGCGCAGCGTGTCGAACTGGAGGTAGGGGTATTCCTCGCGGAGCTGTTCGATGGCGTCGGTAGCCGCCACGTCGCCTTCGCGCAGGTTGCGGAAGCGCAGGCGGATCTGGTAATCGCGGATGCCTTTTTCGCTGAGGAGGTGGTTGGCGTCCAGCACCTCATAGACGGCGTCCGGGATGAGGTCGGCGATGGGGTTGGGTCCAGCAGTAGCTTGCATGGCGACGTTTGGAGCGGCTGTTGTGGGAGGACTGTTTCAGCCTCAGGGTACAGCGCCCTGCCCTCCGAAGCCAGCGCGAGCCGCCGAACCGTTCACGGCTGCGGCTGAACCGCTGTGATGCCACGCGAGCGGTTTCGGCGCACCAGCACCACGAAGCAGACGGCCCCCACGAGGGTGTAGAGCACCAGCTGGGCGCCGTGGCTGAAGACGGCATAGACCTGTGCATCTACTTGACTTAGGCCGTACAAAAGCGTCAGCGCTTGAACGGTGACGTAGTGGTACGAGCCCGCGCCGCCGGGCGTGGGCACCACCATGCCCAGCGCGCCAATGAGCATGATGCACCACGCGTCGGAAAGCGAGATGGCGTAGGGCGCGGCGGTGCCGAAAAGCGCGAACGGCAGCCACGCCGTCAGCCCGTACAGCGCCCAGATGGCAACCGTGGTGGCGGCGAGCCCCAGCCGGTGCGGACTCGTGGCCAGCGTGGCGAGGCCCGACCGGAAGCCCGCGACGAGGGGCGCCACGCGCTTCCCGATCCACCCCGCCTCGGCGCGCGGCGCGCGGCGCTGCACCGCCCAGAACGCGTAAAAGGCGGCGGCCGCCGCCACCACGGCCAGCCCCGCGCCGAGCAGCACGCCCGGCCCGGGCAAACGAATCATGCCCCACAGCACGTGGCGGCGCGCGCCCAGCAGAAAGGGCACGCTCAGCAGCCCCACGCCCAGCGCCGCCACGTCCAGCAGGCGCTCGAGCACGACGGTGCCCAGCAGGGCCGTGAAGGGCTGGCGGCTTTCGCGCGCTGCCGCCGTCGTGCGGGCGACCTCGCCCAGCCGGGGCGCGCCGTAGTTGATCATGTAGCCTACCATGACGGCGGCAAAGGCCGTGGCCACGCCCAGCCGGCGCGTGCCCGGCGCGGCAGGCAGGCCGTCCAGCAGCATCGTCCAGCGCCAGGCGCGCAGCAGGTGCGCCGCCAGCAGCACGGCCACGAGCGGCGCCAGCCACGCGTAGCGCGCCCCCACGAGGGCATCGGCAAACGCCCGCCATTCCAGCCCGCGCAGCGCCAGCCACAGCAGCCCCGCCGCCAGCACGAAGCCGGCGGCCTGGGTGAGGAGGGAGCGGAGGCGTGCGGTCATCGGCGGACAAAAAAAGCGGGGCGCACCCCCAGAGGCGCGCCCCGCAACCTAACCCATCGCGGTGGGCAGGGGGGCGAAGAAACGGGCAGAAGTACCCCCGCCCTACTCGCGCAAGTCCACCACCTCGGCGCCCCGGGGCGGCGTGAACTGGAATGCCCCCGCGGCAACGGTGGGGTTGAACTGGAGGTTGCGCAGCTCATACGCGATGGTGGTGCCGTTCACGTCGCGCAGCGCCAGGCGCGTGACGACGTTGTCGCGGTCGCGCATCGTCACCTCGACGTGCTCGAAAAACTCGCTGTCGCTGCGGGGCGCAAGGGCGAGCGCGTAAAAGCGCTGCCCCCCGTTTTCCATCGGCACGACGCGCGTGACGCGGTAGCGGCTGCCGTAGCGCGCGAAAAATCCCGTCGGCGAAAACGTCGTCTCGTCCTCGACGAAATGGTTGATGATGACCTGGTTCTGCGTTTTGTTGTAGAGCCACGTCGTCCGCCCGTCGGTCACGAAAAGCTGCGGGCCGGCCTCGACGCGGTACTGGTTGCCCTGCACGACGAGGGTGCCGGCGAACTGCTCGTCGCCGTAGGCGCCCGTCATCTTCTGGGTGAAATCGGCCTTGAGGCGGATGTCGCCTTTGTAGGTGTTTTGCAGGCGGCGCAGCAGCGCGTCGCCGTCCTGGGCGCGGGCCTGTCCAGCAAAAAGGACGGCGGCGAGGAGGACGAGGGGCATAAAGCGGAAGCGCATCGGGTGCAGGGGGATGGTAGAGAGGGGCGGGGCAACGACGGCAAGAGCACGCCAAAGCCGTGCCGAGCGGGATATTACCATAGCGTCAACGCGCGCGCCGAACGCCCATTGCAGCGGGGCGATACCAGCCCGACGCTAACGCCCTCACCCCTATGGCCCATCAATCCAACGCCGCCGTCGGCCACGCCGCCCAGACGCACGCCCTCCAGACGATGGACGCGTGCATGGACGTGTACAAAGTGTGCCAGCAGACGGCGGCCTACTGCGCCGACCGCCACGACGATTATGCCGCGCCGCGACGCATCCAGGTGCTGCACGACTGCGCCGAACTCAACCTGCTCGCGGGCAACCTGCTGGCGCGGGCGTCGCCCTTTATCCACCCCGTCGTGCGGCTCGCCTGCCAGGCCGCCCAGTCGTGCGCCGACACTTTTTCCAGTCTCACCCACGACGATCCGCAGATCCGCAAGCTCTACGCCGTGTGCGGGCAGGCGACGGAGGTGCTGGGCGTTTTCGCCGGCGACCGCCCCGCGCCGCCCCACGCCGACGCGCGCGACGAGGCGCTGAAAGAATCCTTTCCCGCCTCCGACCCGCCGCCACCTGCCACCGAGCTCTGAGGGCGTGCCCCGGCGCGTCGTCAGCGGCGGGCAGACGGGCGTGGACCGCGCCGCCCTCGACGCGGCGCGGGAGGCCGGCATCGAAATCGGGGGCTGGTGCCCGCGCGGGCGCCGCGCCGAGGACGGGCGCATCCCCATCCAGTACCCCCTCGTCGAGACGCCATCGGACGATTACGACAGGCGCACCCGTCTCAACGTCCGCGACAGCGACGCGACGCTGATCCTCGTCGTGGACAGGCCGCGCGGTGGCACGGCGCTGACGAAAACGGTGGCGGAGGCGCTCGGGCGTCCGTACCATGTGGCGCGGCTGCGCGACGGGCCGGAGCCCGCCCGCGCTTGGCTCGCGGCGGTGAGGCCCACGACGCTCAACGTGGCCGGACCGCGTGCAGGTGAGCATCCGCAACTTTACGCGCGGGCGCGGCTTTTCCTCGACCTGCTGTTCGCCCGCCCGCCCGGGTCACCGCGCCTTCAGGGGGCGTGCGACTGATCCGGGCGGCGGCGAACGCGGTTTTCGTAGAGGTCGTCGCCCGCCTGGAGGCGCCGCGCCGCCCGGAAAAACACGTACGCCACGGCGGCGAGTCCGAACAGCACGAACAGGATGAGCGGCAGCCACAGGGGTACGGCCTCGCCGTACTTGCCGAACTGCCGGGCGTGGGTGCCGGGGTGCTGCACGGCCTGAAACGCGAGCCAGCCCGCCGTGAGAAGGGCAAAGCCGACGACGGCGACAAAGGCGGCGCGCAGCAGGGCAATGGGGCGGCGGGCGTCAGGCATGGAGGGGCGTTTCGAGGCGCACGGGCAGGCCGCGCGCCCGCAGGTGGCGCTTGGCCTGCTCGATGGTAAAGGCGCGGAAGTGGAAAATGGAGGCCGCCAGCACGGCGTCGGCGCCGCCCTCGCGCAGCCCCTCGGCCAGGTGGTCGAGCGTGCCCGCGCCGCCCGACGCGATGACGGGCACGCGCACGGCCTCCGACACGTGGCGCAGCAATTCGAGGTCGTAGCCGTCTTTCGTGCCGTCGCGGTCCATGGACGTGAGCAGGATTTCGCCCGCGCCGCGCCTTTCGGCCTCTATCGCCCACGCCACGGCGTCCAGCCCTGTCGGGCGGCGCCCGCCGTGCGTGAACACCTCCCAGCGCCCTTCACCCGGCACGCGCCGCGCATCAATGGCCACGACGACGCACTGGGCGCCAAAGGCCGACGCGGTTTCGGAGATGAGGTCGGGCTGGCGCAGCGCCGCCGAGTTGAGCGACACCTTGTCGGCGCCCGCGTCGAGCATGGCCCGCACGTCGGCGACGGAGGCGAGGCCGCCGCCCACCGTGAGGGGGATGAACACCTCGTCGGCGGTGCGGCGCACCACGTCGCGCATGATGCCGCGCCCCTCGTGCGTGGCCGTGATGTCGAGAAAGACGAGCTCGTCGGCGCCCGCCGCGTCGTAAAACCGCGCCTGCTCGACAGGGTCGCCCGCGTCCACGAGTTCGACGAAGTTGACGCCCTTGACGACGCGCCCGGCGTTTACGTCGAGGCAGGGAATGATGCGTTTGGCAGTCAAAGGAGTGTCGAGTTGCGAATGGCGAGTTGCGAGTGCGGAATGTCGAGCAGCGAGGCCGTAGGGGCGCAATTCATTGCGCCCGCACGCGGAGGGGACCAAACCGCGCGCGGAGGCGACCGTAGCATCTCCACCCGTTGCCCTCGGCGCCCTTGCCCGTGG
>CBDUCD010000157.1:0-6720 GCA_965365535.1 uncultured Rhodothermales bacterium
CTACCCTTTTCTCTCCGAAAGGAGATCGCGCATGTGGCCTTCGAGGATGGCCTGCACGACGGGCGTTTCTCCCCGCGCCTTGCGGATGCCCTCGGTGAACTCGTCGAGCCGTCCGAGCGCCTTTGCTCTGAGCTCCGCACGCTCGGCGTCCGACAGCGACGCCAGCACGTCAGGCCCTTCTACGGGCGCAACCCCTTCCTCCACGAGCACTTCGGCTGCCGCCTTTCTGGCCTTTAGCCGAACGAAGACGTACTTCTTGCCGCTGTCCGTTTTGCTGTCCATCATCTCCGCCGCGCAGACGCCACACGCCTCCAGCTCGTCAAGTGCGTTCTGGAGCTTCTGGTGCACCTGGCTGGGGTACTGGACGGAGCGCGACATCTCGAGGCGGTGGTGCGCCAGGTGGATGACGTCGATCTCCATGCGCCCCGACGGGTGGAGGGCTTCATCCACCCAGCGGTAGAGGCGCTTGGCCAGGGGTGAGGAGAGCGAGTAGTAGGTGTTGAGGTTGAGGTACTTGAAGCGTCCGCGCTCGAAAAAGGTCTGCAGCTCGTCGTTCCACGAGATCTCGATGTGCGAGCCCCCCTCCTCCCCGAACAGCGGCGCGTCGTCGAGCCTGACTTCTTTCCAGGTATCGAGAATGCCGAAGTTGGCCTTGACGAACGCCTTGCTCTTCTCGTCCCAGAGGGCGTTCGTCTTGATGCGGACGCCGGCGAGCTGGTCGAGGCTTTTTTCGAGGCGCTTGTACTCCGTCCCGCTGTCGCCCCAGTGCATGAGGCGCAGCAGCTGGCGCGGCACAAAGCGGAACGAGCGGTCGCGGAAGTTGCGTTGCCCCGCGAGGTAGAGCAGCGCCACGTACACCTCCTCCGCCGGGTAGTCGGGCAGGCCGTACTTGGAGTCCCCCGTGACAGTTTTGAAAAACGCCTTGACGCGCCCTTTCTCGTCCCGCCCTTCCCACTCCGAGTGGATCTCGCGCAGCTTTTTGCGCGAGCCGCGGCGCCCGAGCAGGGTGAAGGGCAGCTTGACGAGGCTGCGTTCGTCCTGGCCGTAGCTGCTGGCATCGGACGCCGGGGGCGCGTGTTCGGGATCCTTATCCATTCCAAAAGGCGGGCACCGGCGCGGACGCGGCGGTGCGGGTTATAGAAAAGGTTATAAGAATGGTAAGGAGAGAGGTTACCTACAGCCGACAGGGCACCGGGAATTTCCTCCAAACAGCTGTTTAAAAAGGACTTGCGAACACGCCTCTGGCGCCGCACGCTTACCTGTTAACACGAACAGATTTACCTGTTAGCACGCCCCTTCTTACCTGTTAGCACGAAAACCCTTACCTGTTAGCACGAAATGACTTACCTGCTGGCACGAACTTACCTGTTAGCACGAACGGCATCGGTCGTGCGCGGACTGTTTACCTGTTAGCACGAACCCGCCGCCGGGGTGAAAGGGCCTCCGTGCGTGCAGGCGCGCTTTTCAGCGCCTTCTTACCTGTTAGCACGAACCTCAGACGCGGGCGGCCAGGCGCGAACCCCTTTCTCGGCTGGCCCGCCTGTTGTCGAACCGCTTACCTGTTAGCACGAACGCCGACGCTGCCTTTTCCACCTGCGGAGGGAAGGCCCTGTGGTCTGGCAAAGAAGTATGTCTCTGGAGGCTGTGGAGCAGCAGTCTCCCCCTCCCATCTGAACAGCCGTGGGCTCAGCTCTCTCTCCGGCCCCTCGTGCTAACAGGTAAGAAGGAAGCAGGCGCATAGCCGCAAATGCGCAGATGCTCATGAATGCATTTGCGCAAATTAACATATGCGCAAATACGCAAATACGCATAAGAGTCAGGCCGACAGGTATTGCTGGAGCGCCTCGGTGACGAGTTCGGTCATGTCTCGCTCTTCGTCAACGGCGCGGCGTTTGAGCGTCAGGTGCAGCGAGGCCGGAATGTGGACGTGGAGGCGCTTCTTCTCCTCCTCCTGCACGGCGGCAAGGATGGCGTCGGTAGTGGAAGGACGCTGTGAGGATCGGCGACCGAGGGCTGCCGCGGCATCGGGTTTAAACTTGGACATGATCTACGAGAGAGATGAGTTCGCTGGTGATGGCATCGATCTCGGCGGCAGCCTTGTCGCGCCCTTCGAGGTCGAACACGCTGAGTCCGACGCCCGCCGCCTCCTCGTAGGCAACGCGCTGCGCCGTACGGGCTTTGAGAACCGGCAGTCCGAAGTCGGCCAGGGCATCGTCCACCGATTTGGCGAGGCGCGATCCCTGCGTCTGGCACGAGATGACAAAGGCCGCGCCCGGCTTGCCGCCCGTAACGGTCTGACGCGCGCGGATGCTCTCGACAAGCGCCTCGACCGCCCACAGGTCAAAGCCCGAGTGCCGCACGGGAATAAGCACGAAATCGGCCGCCCGGACGGCCGAAGCCGTGACCTCTTCCAGCTTGGCCGCCCCATCGATCACGACGTAGTCGAACGGCTTGCCGATGGTGGGCAGGTCGCGGTGGAGGGTAGCCCGGTCCATGCCCACGACAGGCGGCAGATCGGCTTCTTCGGGATGCGCCTGGTGCCAGTCGCGCGCCGACCCCTGCGGGTCCGAGTCCACGACGAGGACGGCGTGTCCGCGCCGGTGCAGGGCGGTGGCGACGTTCGTGGCGAGCGTCGTCTTACCCGAGCCCCCCTTGCTGTTGAGAATGGCGATGATCATGCGTTTTTGTGCAGGTGTGCAAAGGCGCATTCATGCATTTGCATCATTGCGCGTGTGTGCAGATGATACGATGTGCAAGGACGATCTGCAACGCCCGTGCCTCCGTGTGCAACGCGGTAGGACAGGGGAAAGAATTGGAGGGCGTCTGCTGCCTGCTCCCGGCCGTGGAGAGCCCGTAGCCCCTCGACGCAGCGCCGAAAGGGCTGCATAGAGAGGCCGGTCGTATGGTAGGCGCCTCTCTCGATGAAGTCGAGCACGCATTCATGCGCCAGCGCGTCCACCTCCTTTGCCGCCAGCCCGGCGTCTAGCGTAGCACGCGCGTCAGACAGTGCGGCCCCACACTCCGGTAGCCAACCCGATGCCGTCGCAGCCTGCCTTGAAAAGCACGAGACGAACGTGCTCGTCAACCCGCTCCACGCGGACTTCCACGCTCCGCGTACGCCCTCCGGAGGCGTTCCCCATCGACCCCCGCCTCGCGTCGTAAACGAGGTGCGGGTCGCGGGGCGCGGGCTGTCGGGCGTACTACGTGGCATAGCTGGCCCGCTCGGGCGCGTGGCCGTAGACGTCGTGGTAGGCCGCGACCTCGGGCGCAAGCGGGAGCGGGTGCGCGGCGAGCAGTGCCGCGTGGGCACGCGCCGCCTCGGTGTCCCGGTCGAGCACGAAGTAGTCGGGGTACTGCGCCCGGTGCGCCTCGAAGGCCGCATCGCGGGCGGCAAGGGCAGCTTCTGCCTTCTCGTCCGAGACGGGCGCCTCCTTGACCCGGTAGCCCACGCGCCAGTCGCAGCCGCGTGCGCGGAGGGCAGCGAACACCTCGCGGGCGCACGCGCGGGCGAGGCCGTAGGGGTGGTAGTAGAGACATGCCATGTAGAAATCGAGGTACTCGCCCACGTAGCCCCAGCGCGCCAGCGCGCAGGCCAGCGTGCCGCCCGTGCCGCGCCAGGAGCCCAGGCTGCACCCGTCGCCCGTGGGCGAGACGACGTCGGCGTTGTTCGAGAACACGCACCAGAGCACGTCGCCGAGAAACTGGAGCCGCTGCTGCGCATCCCCCGCCGGCAGGTGCGGGTTACGCTCGACGAGCCAGGGCAGGATTGCTTCGAGCAGGGCTTCGCCGCGCGCCTGCTCCGCCGCCCAGGCAGCCTGCAGTTCTGCCTGGCGCGGGTCGGGATCGGGATTTTCTGGCATAGGGGAGAAGGGGAGAGGCCCCGGGGTGGGCACAAGCCGGGCAACGTTGCGCCGCGAGAGAGGGATTCACCGGCACACGCAGGTACCGAGGCGCAGAACGCATCCATCGCGCGCGTCGTCGTTGGCGGCGCGACGCTCGCGCTACTGGGTCTCGTAGAGCGCGCGACCGCCGACGTGGACGTGATCGCGCGGGCGAGCCCCGACCACAGCCAGCTCGCGCGTGCCCTCGGAGGGCCACAAAAGATTCTTCGCCACGGCGCGCGCGCATCAGCCGACGCGAGCGCAAAAGCGGTTCGCTACAGCATTCCGGGGCGGGATTGCGCCCAGCCCGGCGCCGCCACGTCCACCCGGTAGGCCTGTCGGCTCAGCAGATAGCTCATCTCCAGGGCGCCCACGTCTGTTCGCGCCAGTTCCAGCGGCGTCTGCCCGTCGAAGGCCGCCAGAGGCGCCTTCAGCCACGCCCGGGCGGTCTCGTCGCTGCCCATCAGCCGCGCCGCCTGATCCAGCAGCCGTTCTACGCGCACTATGCGCTCCGACGTCGCGGCAGGAAAGCTGCCTTCCTTCTCAACCATGCACAGCGTCTCCGTTGGAATCGAGAGGTGACTGCACAAATCCTCTACCCCCATGCCGAGGCGCTCCGACAGGGGTTCCAGCAGGGCAGGAGAAACGCCTTGCTGCACGCGTGCAATCTCGCCGAGCACGTGGGCGGCCCGTGTGGTGGGGTAGGGGAGAAGGCCGTCGTGGAAGGCCACGAGCCGCTTGGGCGTCGAAGGCAGGGCTGCGTCGAGCCGCGCGGCCTGCTTCTCGGCCAGATACAGCCTGGCCGCCCACACCTCGTCGTAGGTGAGCCGCTCGATCTTACCCACGATCTGTTCGTCGGGCAGATCCCTGGCGATCAGGTAAAGCACGAGCGAAAGTGCAACGGCGCTCGGGTGCAACACCAACATCCCCGGGTCGGGCATCACGGGCGCGAGCCGGTGGGCGTGCTCGGCCTGGGCGCGTGCCCCCGACACGTGGTCGCGCCAGTCGATAGGGCCGAGTCCGAGGTTCATGTAGACGATTTCGGCCACGTCCTGGGGTGTGGTGAAGGGCCACGCATCGCCGTCGTGCTGGAGGCGGTCGAAGTGCAGATGCTCGGCCGCCATCCGGATAGCGCCGCGCAGCCCAAAGCGGGCGACCAGAAAAGCGCGTGTCTGGGGCTTGCCCCGGAGCAGACGCGGCGAAAACGAACGCATGGCCTTTCATGGGCTCTGCACCCCGGTCACGATAGAGAAAGCCTCTCGTGCCAGAGGCGCCGCCACACGGGCCGGGGATACGTTTCGCGGGCAGGTGCGACCGGAGGATCGTCCTACCCCGCCACCAGGTCGTCGGCGGTGAAGAGCAGGAGCCGCCCTGCCTCTGCCTCGGCCTGCACGGCGCGGTCGGCCTCGCCTCGCCCGGTGAAAAGCGCCAGGTGCATCTGCGGCGCTTGTCCACCCGTTGCTGCCCGCACGTCCGCCTCGACAAGGTCGGCCCGGCGGCGCAGCATAGCCAGGTGACGCTCCGTCACCGGCCCCCACTTGGCCTCACCCACAAGCACCTCGCCCGCGCTGCCGAGCGCGACGACGTCGACCTCGTCGTGGCTCCGCGCGTCCCACCACGCGCCCACGCGCAGCGGGCGAAACGGCAGCACGCCCGTCGCCTGCCGCGCCTGCTGCCGCACGAACTCCCGGCTCGCGGCCTCGAAGACCGACCCCATGTGACCGTCGAGGCGGGGCACGACCGCGGCCTCCCACAGGTGCAGAGGCTCTGCCAGGCCCACGCTGCCCGCGTGGACGAGCGGCGCCACGACGCGGTGCCAGAAGGCCAGGTACGGATCCGACACGCGGTAGAGGGCCCGCTTCGAGCGCTCCGGGTTTTGCTCCGTCACCGGCACGGCACGCTCGACGAGGCCCATCGCGGCCAGCCACGCCAGCGGACGCGAGAGCGCGCCGCCCGAGCGCCCCACGCGGCTCGTGATGCCGCTCCACGTCGCCTCCCCCGACGCGATGGCTTCGAGAATGGCGTAATGCACCGCCGCCTCGGCGGTAAAGGCATCGAGCACGTGCTGCGCGTCGTCAACGAGCCGCCCCGAGGCGCTGAGCAGGTGCGCCGCCGCGTTCTGCGCCAGCGGCGCCTCCGGGTCGAGCAGGGCGAGGTGGCCGGGGAGGTGGCCAAAAAGGCCGTACGCCAGCAGTTTGTCCCGCGCCGACCACGACGGCACGAACCGCGCCGCGTCGCGAGCCGAGAAAGGGGCAAAGGCGAGCCGGGCCGTGCGCCGTCCATAGAGCGGCTGATCTGCCGCCTCGAGCTGCTCCATCGCCGTGACGTAGGAGCCGCTGAGGACGAGCTTCAGGCGCGTCTGCGCCCAGTCGTGATCCCACAGCTTCTGTAGGATGGACGGCAGCGCCGGAGCCGCCGCCGCGAGGTAGGGAAACTCGTCGAGCACGAGCAGAAACGGCGCCTCCCCGGCGCGGCCCGTGAGGTAGTCGAACAGCTGCTCCCACGAGGCAAAGCCCGCCCCCCGCCGGAGCGCGTCGTCGCCCAGGTGCTCGCCCACGACGCGCGTGAGCCCGGCAAGCTGCTCCGTCTCCGTGCGCCGCGTGGCCTGGTAGTAGATGCCGCCGACGGCCCGGGCGAAGCGGGCGAGCACGTGGCTTTTGCCCACGCGGCGGCGGCCTACGACAAAAGCGAGGTCGGGCCGGGGGCGCTGCCAGAGGGCCTGGAGCGCCTCCCATTCCGCGTCGCGGTCGATGATATCGTCGGGTCTGGCGATCATGTCCGAATATACGTTCCACCTGTGGTAGTTCCACTGGTGGAACACATATTCATTGCTCGGGCG
>CBDUCD010000158.1:0-6653 GCA_965365535.1 uncultured Rhodothermales bacterium
TGTGCGCCAAGGCGCGGCGGCCCGTGCGCGCCGACGTGCTCGAAGCCCTGGGCGCCGCGCACCTGGGCATCACCACGGGCGCCGTGTGCGTGTACCACGCGTACGTGCAGACGGCTGTCGAAGCCCTCGCCGGCTCGGGCATCCCCGTCGCCGCCGTCTCGACGGGCTTTCCCGCCGGGCTGAGTCCGTTCCAGCAGCGCCTCGACGAGATCCACGCGAGTGTGGAGGCCGGCGCCGCCGAGATTGACATCGTGGTGACGCGGGCGCACGTGCTGCGCGGCGACTGGGAGGCGCTTTACAGCGAGGTGCAGCAGTTCCGGGCGGCGTGCGGCGCGGCGCACCTCAAAACCATCCTCGCCACGGGCGAGCTGGCCACGCTCACGAACGTGGCCCGCGCCAGCCTTGTCGCCATGATGGCGGGCGCCGACTTTATCAAGACGAGCACGGGCAAGGAAGCCGAAAACGCGACGCTGCCCGTGGGCCTCGTCATGACGCGCGCCATCCGCGCCTACCACGAGGCGACGGGGCACTACGTGGGCTTCAAGCCCGCCGGCGGCATCCGCACGGCCCGGCAGGCGCTCGACTGGCTGGCGCTGATGAAAGAGGAGCTGGGCAGCCCGTGGCTGCGCGCCAGCCTGTTCCGCTTTGGCGCGAGCAGCCTCCTGACCGACATCGAGCGGCAACTCGAGCACTTCGTGACGGGCCGCTACGCCGCCGCCTACCGCCAGCCCCTCGCCTGACGCCGACTTTTCCATCCAGCCCCGCCGATGTACCGCACTGCCCTTGCCTTTTCGCTTCTCGTGCTGACCGCGTGCCGGCAGGATGCCCGGTCGCAGCAGCCCGTGCTGCCCCAGAACAGCGACGCCGCGACGGTTCAGCAGGACATCGGGGCCAGCCGCCAGACGGCCATCACGCGCGCCGTCGAAAAGGCCGAGCCCGCCGTCGTGTCCGTGAACGTGATCGAGGTGCGGCAGGTGCGCGACCCGTACTACGACTCGTGGTTCGACTTTTTCGGGCCGCCGCGCGCCCAGATGCGCGAAATCAAGCAGATCGGCAGCGGCTTCGTGTTCTCGCCCGACGGCTACATCGTCACGAACGACCACGTGGCCGGCAACGCGACGCGCATCACCGTCTCGTTTCCCGACGGGCGCACGCTGCCCGCCCGCCTCGTCGGCACCGACCAGGCCACCGACCTGGCGCTGCTCAAGGTGGACGCCGACAGCACGCTGCCCTTTCTCCAGTTTGCCACGTCGGGCCCGCCCATCGTGGGCGAGTGGACGATTGCCCTCGGCAACCCGTACGGCCTGTTCGAGGCCGCCGAGCCGACCGTGACCGTCGGCGTCGTGAGCGCGCTCGGGCGCAACCTCAACCAGCCCGACCGGCTGTACCGGGGCATGATCCAGACGGACGCCGCCATCAACCAGGGCAACTCGGGCGGGCCACTCATCAACGCGCTCGGCGAGGTGATCGGCATCAACACGGCGATTTTCTCGCAGTCCGGCGGTTCCGTCGGCATCGGCTTTGCCGTCCCCGCCGACCGCGCCGGCCAGATTCTCGACGAGTTGCGCGAAAACGGGCAGGTGGACCGCTCGTACTACACCGGCCTCGACGTGGTGGACTTGAACGCGCGCATTGCCGAGGCCGTGGGCACCAGCCGGCTGCGCGGCGTCGTCGTGCGCGACGTGGACGCCGGCTCGCCGGCCCAGCGGGCGGGCCTCCAGCCCTACGACGTCATCGTCGCCATTGCCGGCCAGCCTATCGGCAGCAACGACGATTACGTGGCGCGCATTTTCGACTTCCGCCCCGGCGACCAGGTGGACGTGGACGTGGAGCGCGAGGGCAAGCCGCAGCGCTTTTCGATGCGCATCGGGCGCCGGTAGCGGCACGCGGCGCGCCGCCGTACGTTAGGCGCGGCCTTTCTCCCCTCGCCATGCACGACGCCGCCCCTTTTCAGCGCCTGCTGATTTTTCTGCTGCTGGGACTGGGCGGCTGCCTGCCGTCGTCGTGCGGGCGCGAGGAAGACCGCACGCTGACGGCGTCCGACTCGCTTTCGCGCCAGATTGCCCTCGACACGCCCGAGGACACGCTTGCCGTCGTGTGGAGCCACACCGATGCCGAGATAGATTCGCTCGCGTACCCGCGCACCGTGCTGTTCGCGCCCGACGGCAAGCTGTGGGTGTCGGACGTGCAGCACAACCGCGTGTTCGCCCTCGACGGGGCGGGGCGCGTGGTGCAGCAGGCGCGGGGGCGCTTCAACGCGCCCTACCTCGCCGGCTTTATCGGCGACACCCTCGCCGTCTTCAACCCGCCCGACGAGCGCTTCGGGCTGTTCGTGGACGGGCGCGCCGTGCGGGACGTGGCCGTGCCCGATTTGCCCGGCGACAAGGCGCTGCTGCGCTACGGCGCCGTCTGGGGCGATGGGCTGGCGTTCAAGGGGACGGGCGAGCACACGGCGCCCTTTCTCGTGACGCTCGACACGCGGGGGCGCCCGGCGCACCGCGCCGCGCTGCCGGGGCCGTACTGGCGCCACGCGGGCCTGCTCTTTGCCCGCGGCGACACGCTGACGAGCCTCAACTTCTACCGGCCCGTGGTGGACCGCTTTACGCGGATGCCCGGCGATTCGCTGGGCCGCGACACGCTCGTGCTGCGCGGCTTCGACTCGCCCACGCTCTCGCGCAGCCGCCTTTTTCTGACGGGCGAGGTCAGTGAGCCGCCCCTGCTTTCCACCGCCGCCGCCGCCGCCGACTCCCTGCTGTTCGTGCTCAACATGCGCCCCGGCTGGGTGCAGGTGGATGCCTACGGTCGCAGCGGACGCCTCGTGCGCCGGCTCATCCAGCCGCACCCGCAGGGCCAGCGCGACTTTATCCCCATCCACCTCGACGCCCGCGCCCGGGCCGGCGGCTACGACCTGGCCGTCGCGCAGACGCGGCCCCGCGGGCGCATCACGCTTTACCGCTGGACGCCCTGACGCTCAGGCCCCCCGTTCGACCTTTTCCGACGCTTCCTCGGCGGCGTCGGCGTCCAGATCGGGGGCCTGCTGCTCGCGCTGCGCACGGGGGTCGAGTTCGAGTTCGACGAGGATGGGAAAGTGGTCGGAGCCGTACGAGGGGCCGCGTTCGAGGTGGGCGAGGCGGAAGTGGGGCGAGTGGAACAGGTGGTCGAGGGGCCAGCGCACAAACGGGTACCGGGCGTGGAACGAGTTGTACATGCCGCGCCCGCGCCGGGGGTCGAGCAGGCCGCTGACGCGCTGGAACAGGCGCGTGGTGTGGCTCCACGCCACGTCGTTGAGGTCGCCCGCCACCACGACGGGGTCCTCTTCGCGGGCGGCCAGCCGCCCCACGATCACCAGCTCGGCGTCGCGGCCCTCGGTGCTCTCGGCTTCTTTGGGAAACGGCGGCTTGGGGTGGATGCAGTGGAGCCGCACGCGGTAGGTGCCCACGTCGAAACACACGTGGAACGAGGGCACGTCGGGCTCGACGATGCACCGCTTTTCGGCTTCGCGAAAGGGCAGGCGCGAGTAGAGCAGCATCCCGTACGTGTTGGGGCGCGCGTCGCGCAGCGTGTAGGGAAACAGGTCCTCGACGGCGCGAAACCGATCTTCCCACCACGCATCGGGTTCGTCGAGAATGAGGAGGTCGGGCTTTTTGTCGCGCACGTACTGCAACAGCCCCTCGGCCTCGCGGTTTTTCATCAGCACGTTGGCAATCATCAGCCGCAGCGTGGGGTGGCCGCCCCGGGCGCTTTCGACCTCGCGGGGCCAGAGGGGTGTGTAGGGCAGAATCTGGGCCAGCTGGACGCCGAGCGCAAAGGCGCCCAGCACAATCGTGGCGAAAAACATCCACCCGCCCGTCTCGAAAAACCACACCAGCACGAGCACCACGAACCCGAGAAACGCCACCTGAAGGCGCGGGAAGTCGAACACGCGCACCCACCACGCCTGGTAGCGCACAAGGGGGATGGCGGCGAAAACCGCGAGCACGAGCGAAAAGGCAAACAGGACGATGGGCATGGGTCAGGCGCGGAGAAACTGTTTGCCGGCAAGCTGCCGCACCAGCCCCTTGAACTCCAGGCTGAGCAGGTACACCAGCGCCGACGACGGATCAATGCCGGTTTCGTGGCACAGCGTGTCCAGGTGGACGGGCGTGGTGGTGAGGGCGCTGTACAGCCGCCGCTCGGTTTCGTGCAGGCCCGACAGGTCGGTGGTGGCGGGCGCGGCGGGCGGCGGGGCGGCCTCCATCCCCTCCAGCTCCACGAGGATGTCGTCCAGCCCGAGGACGAGTTTGGCGTGGCCGCGCTGGATGAGTCGGTTGGTGCCCGCGCCCGAAAGGGAGTGGTAGGGCGCGGGCAGGGCAAACACCTCGCGGTTCTGCTCGATGGCGACGCGCGCCGTAATCAGGGCGCCGCCCGCCTCGAACGCCTCGACGATGAGGACGCCCCCGCACAGCCCGCTCACGACGCGGTTGCGGCGCGGGAAGTTGGGCGCGTCGGGCGCGGCGCCCATGGGGTACTCGGACAGGAGGGCGCCGCTTTCGGCGATGCGCCCCGCCAGGCGCGTGTGTTTGGCCGGGTACACGCGGTCCACGCCCGAACCCAGCACGGCCAGCGTGCGCCCGCCCGCGTCGAGGGCGCCCTGGTGCGCGGCGGCGTCGATGCCATACGCCAGCCCGCTGACCACGGTGTAACCGCGTTCGGCGAGGGCGTGGGCAAACTGGTAGGCGGCCTCCTTGCCGTACGCCGACGCCCGCCGCGTGCCCACCACGGCCACGGCGCGGCTGTCGGCCTCGTCGAGAGTGCCGCGCATCCACAGAAACGCCGGCGGGTCGTAGATCTCGCGGAGGGCGGCGGGAAACGCCTCGTCGTCGAGCCCGACAAAGACGGCGCCGGCGCGGTGGGCGGCGCGGAACTGCGCCTCGACGGCCTCGTCGCCAGCAAAGGCGCGGATGGCCTGGGCCGTGGCCGGTCCGATGCCGGGCACGGCGGCGAGGGCGCGCGGCGACGCCTGCCGGGCGGCAAGGGCGCTGCCCATCGCCTGCACGAGCGCCCGGATGCGCCCCGGCCCCACGCCCGGCGTCATCGAAAGGGCGACCGTGGCGCGCTGCTCGGCTTCGGGCTCGACGGCGGAAGGGGGGAAAGGCAGCCCGCTCATGCCTCTTCGCGCCCCGCCCGGATGGCCTGCCACAGCCCCGCCACCAGCGCGTCGAGCCCCTCGCCCGTGACGGCGCTGATGGGGAAAACGGGCAACCCCGGGGGCAGATCGGCCCGGATCGCGGCTACGTCGGCGGCGCGGCGGCTGGCGTCGAGCAGGTCAACTTTGGAAAGCGCGATGGCGGCGCGCTTGCCCAGCAGCTCGGCGTTGAAAGCCTCCATCTCGCCCTGGAGCGTCGCCAGCTCGGCGGCCACGTCGTCCGTCGTGACGGGCAGCACGTAGAGCAGCACGGCGTTGCGCTCGATGTGTTTGAGAAAGCGCAGCCCCAGCCCCCGCCCCTCGCTCGCCCCCTCGATGATGCCCGGAATGTCGGCCATGACGAACGAGCCGTAATCGCCAACGGCGACGACGCCCAGGGCGGGTTCGAGCGTCGTAAACGGGTAGTCGGCAATTTTGGGCCGCGCCGCCGAAAGCGAGGCGACGAGGGTGCTTTTGCCCGCATTCGGAAAGCCGACCAGCCCCACGTCCGCCAGCAGCTTGAGTTCGAGCGTCACCTCGCGCTCCTCGCCCGCCTCGCCGGGCTGCGCGTGGTCGGGGGCGCGGTTGGTGGGCGACTTGAAAAAGGCGTTGCCCTTGCCGCCGCGCCCGCCCTGCGCCAGCACCAGCCGGTCGCCGGGCGCGACCACCTCGCCGATGATTTCCTCCGTCACCGTGTCGCGGGCCACCGTTCCCGGCGGCACGCGCAGCACGATGTCCTGTCCGTCCTTGCCCGTTTTGAGGGCGCCGCTGCCGCCTTCGCCGTTGGGCGCGAAGTGGTGGCGGTTGTAGCGCAGGTCGAGCAGGGTGTAGAGCTGCTCGGAGGCTTCGAGGAGGACCGAACCGCCCTTGCCGCCGTCGCCGCCCCAGGGGCCGCCGCGCGGCTCGTACTTGGCCCGCCGAAAGGCGACGGCGCCGGCGCCGCCCTTGCCGCTGCGCACGGTGATGGTGACGTAGTCAACGAATTTCATGGGCGTGGCGGAGAGGGGCAGGCAGAGACCATAGTTTGACGTTCAACATAACCCGCGCCACACCTCCGTGCCAACCGCCGCGCCACGCCTTTGCCCCAGATGAAAAACGTCACGATCTACACCGACGGCGCGTGCAGCGGCAACCCCGGCCCCGGCGGCTGGGCGGCGCTGATACTCGGGGACGGCCGCGAAACCGTGCGGACGGGCGCCGAGGCCCGCACCACCAACAACCGCATGGAGCTGATGGCGGCCCTCGAAGCGCTCCGCGCCCTTGCCGAGCCGCACCGCGCCACCATCCACACCGACAGCACGTACCTGCAGAAAGCCTTTACCGAAGGATGGCTCGTCCGCTGGCAGCGCAACGGCTGGCGCACGGCCTCCAAAAAGCCCGTCGAGAACCGCGACCTGTGGGAAGCCCTCCTCGCCGAAACGGCCCGCCACGACGTGCGCTTCGTCAAGGTCAAGGGCCACGCCGACGACGCCCTCAACAACCGCGTGGA
>CBDUCD010000159.1:0-6638 GCA_965365535.1 uncultured Rhodothermales bacterium
GCGACGCGCTCGAGGACGGCGCGCAGGCGCGGCAGCTCGACGGGTTTTTCGAGGTAATCGTCCATGCCTACCTGGAGGGCGCGGGCGCGCTCCTCGGCGCCCAGCTCGGCGGTGAGGGCCACGATGAACGGCTGCGTGGTGGCCTGCCGCCGGATGGCCGCCGTGGCCTCGTAGCCGTCCAGCCGGGGCATCTGGATGTCGGTGAGCAGCACGTCGAAGGGCTGGGCGCAGGCGGCTTCGAGGGCCTCCTGGCCGTCGCCCACGACGGTGGCCGTGCAGCCCAGCCGTTCCAGCATCCGCCTGACGACGCGCTGGTTGACGGCGTTGTCGTCGGCGAAAAGGATGCGCAGCGTTTCAATCGAGGCGCCGGGCGGGGGCGCGGCCTCGGTCTGGCAGTCGAAGGCCGCGGCGAGGGCGTCGAGCAGGCTCGCGGCCTTGACGGGCTTGGCGACGGTGGCCGCGAGCAAGGGATTGGGGCCGGCTTTGCCCGCGCGTCCCAAAAGCACGAGCGGCAGGTCGGGGCGCAGGTGCGCCATCGTGCCCACGACGGACAGGCCGTCGCCCTCGGGCAGGCGTCCTTCAAGCACGGCCACGCTGCACGGATGCCCCTGCTGCAACCACCCGATAGCCTCGTGCGGCGTGGCGGCCATGTACGGCTCCAGCCCCCACACGGCCAGCAGCTCGGCCAGGGCGAGGGCGGCGGGCTGGTGCGGCTGCAAAATGAGGGCGGCGCGGCCCCGGCAGGCGTCGAGCCACGGGGGCGGCGCGGGCTGCTGGGGCTGCACCTCCAGCACCACGAGCACGCCAAAAGTCGTCCCCTCGCCGGGCGCGCTTTCCACCCAGATGCGGCCGCCCATGAGTTCGGCCAGCTTGCGCGAGATGCTCAGCCCCAGCCCCGTCCCGCCAAAGCGGCGCGTGGTCGAGGCGTCGGCCTGGGTGAAAGGCTCGAACAGGTGCTGCGCCTTTTCGGGCGCGATGCCGATGCCCGTGTCGCGCACCGTCACGACGAAGCCCTCGGGCGTGTAGGTGATGCCGACCTCGACCTCGCCCTGCTGCGTGAACTTGACGGCGTTCGAGAGCAGGTTGATGATGATCTGCCGCAGCCGCGTCGGGTCGCCCACGACGGCCTCGGGCGTGCCGGGGGCCACGCGGCAGATGAGTTCGAGCCCTTTCGCCTCGGCAGGCGCCGACACGATGTCGAGGGCTTCCTCGGCCACGGCGCGGATGGAAAACGGCGCCTGTTCGAGTTCGACGCGCCCCGCCTCGATCTTGGAAAAGTCGAGGATGTCGTTGATGACGGCCAGCAGCGTGTCCGCCGAGATGGTGATGGTGTCCACGCACTCGCGCTGCTCGGGGCTGAGGGGCGTCTGCCCCAGCAGGTTGGCCATGCCGATGACGCCGTTGAGGGGCGTGCGGATTTCGTGGCTCATGACGGCCAGGAACTCGCTTTTGGCGCGCACGGCGGCCTCGGCTTCGGCGCGGGCGCGGCGCAGGTCGTCGTTGGCGCGCACGAGGGTGCGCGAGGCCCAGCGCTGGTGCGTCACGTCGCGCAGCACAAAGGCGAAGTGCCGCGCCCCGGTCTCGGCGGCGCCGGTGCCGCTGAGCGTCGCCTCGTACTGGCGCCGGGCGCCCTCGACCTCGAACTCGGTCTCGAACAGGGCCGGGCGCCCCGTCTCGGCCACCTCGGCCAGCGCCGCCGTCCACTTGCGGCACGCCTCGGGCTCGACGCCGAGCGCGCACAGCGACTGGCCGGCAAGCGCGTCGGCAGGCTGCCCCAGAACGGCAGCCGCCGCCAGGTTGACGGATACGAAGCGGGTGCCGTCGGCGTCCTGCTCGACGACGCCCATCGCGAAAGGCGACGCGCGGTAGAGCGCCGAGGCGAGAATGCCCCGCTGGATTTCATCGTCCGCGGCGGCCCCGTCGGCAGCAGCGGTGACGGGTGCGGCGGTGGCGGCAATGGGTTCGGCGGGCGGCGGCGCCTCGCGCAGCACCGTCACGCACTTCAGCCCGCGCGGCGCCTCCACCTGGTGGCAGCGCGCTTCGCAGCCGTGCCAGCGCCCGTCGGCGCGGCGCACGCGCACCCGGAGGGGCGGCGAGGCGGCGCCCATTTCCAGACCTTCGTGCGCGGCCCGCAAGGCGTCGGCGTCGTCGGGGTGGACGTAGGCGTAGAGGGGTTCGGCGACGAAATCTTTGAGTTCGTAGCCCAGCAGCGACTGCACGCCCGGCGACACGTACGCGCACGCGCCGTCGGGGCCGTGCCGCACGATGGCCTCGGTCGTAAAGGCCATCATCTCGCCGGCCACGCGCGCGTGCTGCGCCTCGGCGAGGGCAGCGCGCAGGCTGGCCACCTCGCGCACGAGCGCGGCAGCGGCGGGCGGGTTGGAAGCGGGAGATTTTGCCATAACAGGAACGACTGCACCGGCTTCTGCGAAAACCCTGCCCAATCGGGCGGCGCGGCGGCGGGCTGCGCGAAATCTCCACACGCCCGCCGAACCTCGCCGCCGCCCGTCCATTCTTTCCGCGCCCGCTGCCCCTCCGCGATGCCTTCCGAGCCGCTCGACATTCTCCGCCACACGTTCGGGTTTTCCGACTTCCGCCCCGCCCAGGCCGACGCCATCGGGCGGGTGATGCGGGGCGAGGACGTGGTGCTCGTGATGCCCACGGGCGGCGGCAAGTCGCTGTGCTACCAGATTCCCGCCCTCGCCCGCCCCGGCGTCGGCATCGTCGTCTCACCGCTGATCTCACTCATGCAGGATCAGGTGGTCGCGCTGCGGCAGCTGGGCGTGCGGGCGGCCTTTCTCAACTCGTCGCTGGGGGCGGCGCAGCAGCGCGCCGTGCTGTCGGATCTGCACCGGGGCCGCCTCGACCTGCTCTACGTCGCCCCCGAACGGCTTTTGCTCGCGGGCTTTCTCGACCGCCTCGCCGACCTCGACGTGGCACTTCTTGCCGTGGACGAGGCGCACTGCATTTCGCAGTGGGGACACGATTTCCGGCCCGAATACCGGCAGATCAGCCAGGTGCGGCGCCGCATCCCCGACGTGCCGTGCATCGCCGTGACGGCGACGGCGGACGCGCCCACGCAGCGCGAAATCCTGCGCGAACTCGGCATCGCGCCCGACGGCCTCGTCGTGACGGGCTTCGACCGGCCCAACCTGTGCTACCGCGTCGAGGTGGCCACGAACGCGCGCAAGCAGCTGCTCAGTTTCGTGCGCGGCTACGCGGGCGAGGCGGGCATCGTGTACTGCCTCTCGCGCCAGAAGGTCGAAAAGACGGCGGCGTTTCTGTGCGAAAACGGCATCCCCGCCCTGCCCTACCACGCCGGCCTGCCGGCGCGGGTGCGCGAGGAAAACCAGGCGCGTTTCATCAACGAGGAGGGCCTCGTCGTGGTGGCGACCGTCGCCTTCGGGATGGGCATCGACAAGCCCAACGTGCGCTTCGTGGCCCACCTCGACGTGCCGCGCAGCCCCGAGGCGTACTACCAGGAGACGGGCCGCGCCGGGCGCGATGGCCTGCCCGCCCAGGCGTGGATGCTTTACAGCCTCGCCTCCGTCGTCGCCACGCGCAAGCTCATGGACGGCACGGGCGGCGAGGGCCAGCACAAATGGGTCGAGCGCCACAAGTTCAACGCCATTATCGGCTTCTGCGAAACGGCGCGGTGCCGGCGCGGCGTGCTGCTCTCGTACTTCGGCCAGACGCCGCCCGAGCGCTGCGGCAACTGCGACACGTGCCTGCACCCCGTCGAGACGTGGGACGCGACGGAGGCGGCGCAGAAGGCGATGTCGGCGGTTCACCGCACGGGCCAGCGCTTTGGCGCCGCCCACGTCATCGCCGTTTTGCGCGGCGACGCCAGCAGCCGCGCCAGCCGCTTCCGGCACGACCGCCTGCCCACCTTTGGCGTCGGCGCCGACCTCGACGTGGCGGCGTGGCAGTCCGTCATCCGCCAGCTCGTCGCCGCCGACTACCTGCGCGTGGACGTGGACGGCTTTGGCGGGCTGCGCCTGACGCCGCAGTGCGGCCCCGTCCTCAAGGGCGAGGAGCGGGTGATGCTGCGCAAAGACCCGGTGCCGCCGCGCGAGAAAAAGGCCCGCCGCAGCCGTGGGGCCGCGTCCGCGCCGACGCCCGTCGGCAAAGAGCGCTTCGAGAAGCTGCGCACGCTGCGCCTCGAGCTGGCGCGCGAGCAGGGCGTGCCGCCTTACGTCATCTTTTCCGACCGGACGCTGGCCGAGATGGCCGAGCGCCGCCCCCGCTCGCTCGACGATTTGCGCGAGGTGCCGGGCGTGGGCGACGTGAAGCTGGCCCGCTACGGCGACGCCTTTCTGGCCGCCCTCCGTGAAGACTGACGCCTTGCGTGAAGATTGACTACGCGCCGCCGCCCGGCGTTGCCCCGCCCGCCGCCCGGCGATAGCTTGGCGCCACGTTCTTTTCCACACGCCACAGGTTCTGCCCTTCACGGGCGGATTGAAAGGGAATCCGGGAGCCGCCGCCGCGCGGCTCGCAAGCCGGAGCTGTACCCGCAACTGTGAGACGCCGGGATGCTTTTTTCAGCGCATCCACGGGCGCGGCCTTTGAGCCGGACGGTCACTGCGCACGGGCGTGGGAAGACCTGCCGGGGAGGCCCGCGCCCCGCCCCCGCCGGGGCGGCGTCGAGCCAGGAGACCTGCCTGCGGCGTCGCTACCCACCCTCCGGGAACAGAGGTCGGGGCCTGTCGCCGTTCTGCACGAACTGCCGCTCCGCGCGGCTGCTGGCGCCCCGCCCGACCTCAGCTTTTGAGTGTCGGGCTTTTCTATGCGCCGCCTTTTCGCCGCTGCTTTTTTGGGTTTGCTCCTGCCGTCCGCCCGGGCGCAGGACACGACCGTCGTGCTGCCGGGCGTCGTCGTCACGGCCACGCGCGACGCGGCGCAGGCCGCCGCCACGGGCCGCGCCCTCCGGCTCGACCGCGCCGACATCGCGCGGACGGGCGCCGCGACCGTCGCCGAACTCCTCGCCCGGCGCGGCGGCGTCGCCATCCGCCCGTATGGCCCGGCGGGCCTGGCCTCGCCCGGGCTGCGCGGCACGGGCGCCGCCCAGACGCTCGTCCTGCTCGACGGCTTCCGCCTGTCCGATCCCCAGCTGGGCCAGGCCGACCTGTCGCTCCTGCCCACCACCCTGCTCGCCCGCGCCGACGTGCTGCACGGCGCCGCGTCGGCGTGGCACGGCACGGACGCCATCGGCGGCGCCCTTGCCCTCACGTCGCGGCAGCCCGAAAAGGTGGGCGCAGGCGTTGCGGGCGAGGGTGGCGCGTGGGGCCTGCGCGGCGTCGAGGCCGCGGCCGCGGCGCGCGTGGGCGGCGCGGGACTGCTCGTCGCCGCGAGCCACCGCGCCGGAGACGGCGACTTTGCCACCAGCACACCCGCAGGCCCCCGCCGCCGCGCGAATGCCGATTTCGCGCAAAACAGCCTGCTGGCCACGCTGGGCGCGGGCGCGCTGCGCGGCGGCCTGTGGATGGTGGACGCCCACCGCGGGCTGCCGGGCGCGGCGGGCACGCAGCCCCACGGCGAGCGCCAGCACGACGCGACCGCGCGCCTGTGGCTGCGCGCCACCCGTCCCCTGCCCGGCGGCTCCCTCACCGCCGGCATCGCCGGGCAGCGGGGCAGGCTCCGCTACCAGGACCCCCTCCTGGGGCTGGACGAGACGGGCCGCACGCAGACCATCACCGCCGAAATCGAGGCGCGCCGCGCCGCCGGGCGGGCGTGGCTGGTGGGCGGCGGCACGACCTACGGCTTTGCCCGCGCCACGCATCCGTCGCTGCGCCGCGCCGCCCGCGAGCACCGCGCCGCCTTTTTCGGCTACGCCGAGGGCACGCGGGGCCGCCTCCACGTGGCGCCCGCCCTCCGGCTGGACGCCTACTACCAGCCCCACCGCACCCGCCTGGCCCTGACGCCCCGGCTGGGCGTGGCCTTCCAGATCGCCCCGTCTCTCCGCCTGATGGCCAGCGGCGCCACGGCCTTCCGCGTGCCGACGTTCAACGACCGATTCTGGGCGCCCGGCGGCAACCCCGACCTCCGCCCCGAGCGCGCCGCCCTCGCCGACGCGGGCATTCGCGCCCAGCGGGGCGCGTGGACCGCCGAGGTGACGGGCTTCGTCCACGCCGTCCGCGACCAGATCGTGTGGGACGAAACGTCGGGGCGCCTGGCGGCGCGCAACGTGGGGCGCGTGCGCGCGAAAGGGCTGGAAGCGTCCCTCGAATGGCAGGGCCGCGCCCCCGCGTGGCGCCCCGCTGCCGGCCTGTTCTACACCCGGACGGACGCCCGCGACTACTCGAAAAAGGGCAGCGCCGCGTACGGGCAGCCCCTGCGCTACGTGCCCCACGAAATGGCGCGGCTGTGGGGCGGGCTGGCGCGCGGCGCCGTCGCCCTCGACGTGGGGCTGGCCTACACGGGCCGCCGCTACGCCCGCACCGACGGCCAGAAACCCCTCGACCCGTTTGTGGTGGCCGACGTGCAGGTGCGCGCCGCCGTGCCCGTGCCCGGTGGCCGCGTGGACGCAGGCGTCGCGCTCGAAAACGCCCTCGACGCCCGTTACAGCGTGCTCGCGGGCTACCCCATGCCGCCCCGCCACCTGCGCTTCCGGCTGGGCTACGCCTGGCGCCCCTGACTTT
>CBDUCD010000160.1:0-6621 GCA_965365535.1 uncultured Rhodothermales bacterium
CTCGGGCAGGCGCTGGGGCGGCTCTACATCGACAGCACGGCTATCGCGGGCGAAACGGTGACGTATCGGTTCGAGGAAGTCGGCCCGTTCGGCGACCCTACGGGGCGCACGATAGAAGGCGTCGTGGAGGTGCGGCCGCAGCGGCCTGCCGCGCCCGGCCCGTTGGGGGTGGCCAGCCAGGACACGATGCTGACGATTTCGTGGACGTACCCGCCCCCGCCCGAGGGCAGCAGCGACGGCGTGGTGGCCTTCGACGTGTACCGCCTGCCCTCGCCAGCGCCGCCGCCCAACGACCGCATCCCCGAAGGCGCCGTCCGGCTCAGCCGCCAGCCCGTGCTGCGCAACGAGGCCGAGGCCACCGCCCGCCTGCTCACCTCGGTGCCGGCCGGGCAGAACCCGTTCTACCTCGTGGCCTACGCCCTCGACGCGGCAGGCCAGCAGACGCCGGGGGCGGTGCTCACCTACTACCTCCCCGATACGTCCGCGCCGCTCCCCATCGAAGGCGTGGAAGCGGCCGTTTCCGCGCCGCTGCGCGCCGCGCGGCAGGTGCGCCTGACGTGGCTGCCGGGCCTCGAACCCGACCTGGCGGGCTACCACGTCCTGCGCGCCCCCGGCGCCGACGCCGACGCGGTGCAGCTTACCGATACGCTGCTTTCACCCGACCAGCTTGCCTTTACCGACACGACACTGGGCGCCGAGGGCCGGCGGCGCCTGTTCTACCGCGTCGTCGCGGTGGACACGGCGGGCAACGCCAGCGAGCCGAGCGTGGCGGCAATGGCGCTTGTCGAAGACCGGACGCCTCCGCCTCCGCCCTCGGCCCTCGCGGGCGCGTACGACGCGAGCCAGCAGGCTGTGGTGCTGCGCTGGGAGGCGGCCCCCGCGCCCGACATTCAAACCTACGTCGTCGAGCGGCGCGAGCGCGGGCTCCGGGTGGGCGTGCGCGCCAACGTCGAAGACGTGCCCGGCACAGCGTACGCCGACGCGGGGCCGGCGGCGGGCTTTACGCCCGGGGCCGCGTACCGCTACTACGTCAGCGCCCTCGACTCGTCGCGCAACCAGGGCGCGGGCGTCGAGGTCGTGGTTCAGATTCCGGATGCCGAGGCGCCCCCGGCGCCCGAGGGGCTGATGGCCTCCAGCGATGCCGGTGGCGTGGTGCGGCTGACGTGGCAGCCGTCGGCGGCGCCCGACGTGGCGCGCTACGTGGTGTACCGGGCCGAAAGCGAAGGGTTGGCGGCGCGGCTCGTCGCGCTGCCCCGGACGGAAACGCGGTTTGAAGACGTGGACGTGTCGCCCGGCGCGCCCTACACCTACGCGGTTGCCGCCGTTGACGCCACGGGCAACGAGGGCGAGCGCGCTACCGTGGCGGCCTCGCCCCTCGACGCGGCGGCGCCGGCCGTCGTGCGGGGCGTGCGCGCCGTGGCGGACAGCGGGGCCGTCCGGGTCACGTGGGAGCCGTCTCCGGCGCGCGACGTGGCGGGCTACCGCGTCCTGCGCGCCTCCATCCCGACGGGGGTGTACAGCGCCATTCACGACGGCCTGCTGGCGTCGGCGTCGTTTCTCGACCCGGGCGGGCAGGCCGGGCTGTACTACCGCGTCGTCGCCGTCGACCGGGCGGGTAACGAGAGCCTGCCCGGCCTGTCCGACGAGGCGACGCCCGCCGAGCCTCTCAACTGATCTGAAGGGGAGTGCATCCTCTCGCAGCGTGTTTTTGCTATGTCTCCATTTATCATGCGCTTTCTATCCGCCCGGTGCCTTGTGGCCTTTGCCGTCCTCGGCGTCTTTAGCGCCGCCCGTGTGCCCGAGGTGGCCGCGCAGGAGCGCTCGGGGACGCAGATCGGGCCGTTCTCGTTCAACGGCCTCGTCAGCCTCCAGGCCGAAGCATATGGCACGCGCGGCGTGGCCGCCCGGCGCGATCCGTACTCGATGCAGGGCGCGCTCCGCTTCACGGCGGGGGCGGGGAAGTACTTTACGTATGGGGCCAACTTCGTGTTTTCGACCCAGCAGGTCTCGTTTGGCCGGCAGGGCGGCGCCTTGCCCGGCGCGCGTTCGCTCAACCGGGGCTCCCTCGACCTGGGCTACCGGTGGGCCCGGGTGTCGGCCGGAAACATCGTCCCGGCGCTCTCGAAGTACACCCTTCAAGACGTGACGGTGCGGGGCGGGCTGCTCGAGCTAACGCCCGGCCCGCTGCTGATGACGTTTGCCGCGGGGCGGGCGCGCGGCGCCGAGGCGGGCAACGCCCTCGACCGGGTGCGCCCGGCCTACGAGCGTTGGATATATGCCGGGCGCCTGGGATACGGCAAGCAGCAGGGGGGACACCTGCACCTGATCGGACTCTACGGCCTCGACGATGCCACGTCGCTGCAACCCGCCACGACGGCGCGGCCCGCCGAGAACCTGAACGTGGCCGCCGACGCCGGCCTGTCGCTTTTCAACCGGGCCGTGTCGCTCCGGGGGCTCGGCGCCGTGTCCGCGTTCACGGAAGACACCGGCGCCGACCCGTTTGCACTGGGCGACACGGGGGTGCCGGGCTTTGTCGGGGATGTGCTGGCCATAAATGCCTCCACGCGGGTGAGTTTTGCGGGCGAGCTGGAGGGCGACCTCCGGCTCCAGCAGGGCCAGGTGCGCCTGGGCTACGAGCGCGTCCAGCCAGGCTACCAGGCGATGGGACTTGCGCGGCCCAACGACGACCGCGCCCAGATCCGCGCGCAGGGCCGCGTGCAGCTGATGCAACGCCGGCTCCAGCTCGAAGGACGCTTCAACCAGAGCCGCAACAACCTCCTCGACCTGCTCGGCGCGACGACGATTCGGCGGCAGATGGCCGCGAGCGCCCGCTTGCAGGTCACGGAAGCCGTTGGCGCGGGCCTTTCGTACGCCGCGCTCCAGAACCGGCTCGACGTCGAGGCGGGAAGCACCGCGGGGCGCAACGCGGTCACCCACACCGTTACCGCCTCCCCGAGCGTGTCCCTTTCGCGCGGCGAGGTCCGGCACACCGGCACGCTGGGCCTTACCTACGGCTGGCGTCCGGCCGAGACCGGCGGTGGCGTGGCCGCGCGGGGGTTTCAGAATGCGACAGCGGTGGCGGCGTACACCGCCGCGTTTCCGAGCCGGCTGGCGCTGAGCGTCAACGCCAACGCCACCCGTGTCGAGGTCGCCAACGTGACCAGCCTCTCGAGCGGTGTTACGCTACTGGGGCGGCGGCCCTTTATGGAGGGACGCCTGACGCTCAGCCTCTCGGCCGCGTACGCATTCACGCGGAGCGATCAGCCGTCGCTCCAGGTGCCCAACAGCGTCCACCGGCAGACGGTGCAGGCGCGGGCGCAGTGGGCCGTGCCTTTCGGGGGCGACCTGGGGGTCTCGCTGCGGGGCCTCAACGTCTCGGGAAGGGGCACGAGCGCCGTGTCCTACCAGGAATTCCGGGCCGTAGCAACCTACCAGCGCCGGCTCTGACGAGGCCGCGCGGCGGGGGCGCGCAGGGGCGCCGCTGGTAAGCCGGGGGCCGGGCAGGGGGCTACACGCCCCCACCTGCCCGCGCCGTACGCGCTGAAGCAGAGGCGCGAGGGGGCGTTTTGCAGGGGCGTGGGAGGTGGGGCATGGTTTGTGCCTAAGTTCGCCCCAGCTCTACTTTTAGTATGCATGACGCCTCCTGCACGTCTTCCAGGTGCCGAAACCACCGCGCTGCCCGCAGCCCATCGCGGTGGAGCGGCAGGAGCGGCGAGCGACCTGTTCGTACGCGTGTACGCCGAGTTGCGGCGGCTGTCGCAGGCGTACCTCGCCGCCGAGCCCTGCGGGGCGACGCTTTCGGCTACCGGCCTCGTCCACGAGGCGTACCTCAAGCTCGTCCCCGGCGGCGACTGGTCCGACCGAGCGCACTTCATGGCTGTCGCGGCGCGGGCCATGCGCCAGGTGTTGATCGACCGGGCGCGGGCGCGCAAAGCACACAAACGGGGCAGCGGCGCCCGGGCCGTCACGCTCGACTTCGACCTTCTCGGCGCCGGCACGCCTGCTGGTGAACACGACGCCGCCGAGCGACTGCTGGCCATAGACGAGGCCCTCGAACAGCTCTGGCGCCGCAACGAGCAGCTCGGGCGCCTGGTCGAACTCCGGTTTTTCGGCGGCCTCGAAGTGGGTGAGGCGGCGGCGGTGCTGGGCATTTCCGACCGCACGGCGGCCCGGTACTGGACCCGGGCCAGGGCGCACCTCCTGGCCGAACTCACCTGAGCTGCCATGATGTCTTTCTCGCGGTGGGAGGCCCTCGACCAGGCGCTCGACCACGCCCTCGACCTCGAAACCCCCGAGCGGGACGCCTTTCTCGCCACGCTCGACGCGGAGCTGCGCGGGGCCCTCGAGCCGCTGCTCCGCCACGCGCTCCGGGAGGATTCGGTGCTCGACCACCCCGAGGCGCTGCTGGACTCCCTCTGCCCAGCCGGCGGCTTCGGCGGCGACGAGCGCATCGCGGAAGGCACCTGGGTGGGGCCGTATCAGATCGAGGTGCTCGTGGGCGAGGGGGGGATGGGACGCGTGTTCCGCGCCCACCGGGCCGATGGCGCCTTCGACCAGACCGTGGCCGTCAAGGTGGTGCGGACGACGCTCGCGCTCGCGGGCTCGGATGTCGGGGCCCGCTTCCAGCGCGAACGCGACGTGCTCGCCTCGCTCGACCACCCCGGCATCGCCCGGCTGCTCGACGGCGGTGAAACCGAAGACGGCGTGCCCTACCTCGTCACCGAGTTTATCGAAGGCGCGGACATCACGGCGTGGGCCGCCCACCGCCATCTGGACGTGAAGGCGCGCGTGCGGCTGCTGATGGAGGTCGCCCGGGCGGTTGACCATGCCCACCGGCGCTTTGTCGTCCACCGCGACCTCAAGCCCTCGAACGTCCTCGTCACCGAGCGCGACGGCGCGGCGCGGCCTGTCGTGCTCGACTTCGGAATTGCCAAGCTGCTCGACGCGGCCGGCTCCGACGCGGCCTCCCGGTCGTTTGCGACGGGCACCGGGCATCGCCCCCTTACCCCCGCGTACGCGGCCCCCGAGCTTTTTGAGCCCGGGGCGGCGGTGACGACGGCGGCAGACGTGTATGGCCTCGGCGCCCTCCTCTACGAACTGCTCACCGACCGCCTGCCCCACGGCCCGGGCGCCGTCGGTCCGCCACGGGCCGAGGTCACGCGTCCTTCGAAAGCCGTCACGCTCCAGGCTTCTGCCGCCCCGCCGGTCGCGTCCTCCGACCCGGCCCCGCGCGCCCGCGCGCTCCGAGGGGACCTGGACACGATCTGCCTGAAGGCGCTCCACCCGGACCCCGCGCGCCGCTATGCCTCGGCGGCGGCGCTGGCAGAAGACCTGGCGCGGTACCTGGAGGGCCACCCGGTGCACGCGCGGCCCGACGCGCTGCTCTACGTAGCCAGCCGGTTCGCGCGCCGCCATCGGACCGCCGTGGCCGCCGCGGGTGTCGCGCTTTTTTCGCTGGTTATCGGCCTCAGCGTGGCACTCGTCGCCCTCCGAAACGAACAGGCCGCGCGCGTCGAGGCAGAAGTGGCCACCGCGCGTGCCACCGAAGCCGCCGACCTGCTGGCTGGCCTTTTCCAGAATGCCCGTCCGGTGCAGCGGGGGCAGCCTGCCACCCTGCGCGACGTACTCGACGAGGGCCTCAAACGCATTGCAGCCGTCGAATCGGACTCGCTGCGCGCCTACCTCCTCGGCGTGCTGGGGACGACGTTTGTCACGCACAGCGATCTCCAGCGGGGCGACTCCCTCCTGGCCGCCTCGCTCGCCCTCTACGGGACGGGCGCCTCGGGCGAGCGCGTGTCCGAACTGCGAATCCACTATGCCGCCACCCGGGACGGGTTTGCCGATCACGAGACGGCGCTGGCCCTGGGCCGCCGGGTCTATGCAGACCTTGCCTCCGGAGCACCTTCCGGCCTCACGATCCGAGCCCTCCGCGTCATCTCGCGGGCGCACCTGGCGCTGGGGCAGCCCCGGCAAGCGCTGGAACAGGCGCGGGCCGCCGTCGCGCTGGCGCGAAAACCGCCGCTGCACGCGTACCTGCCCCAGGCCCTTTCAACGCTGGCCCGCGCCGTATCGGCGCAGGGCGACTACGACAGCGCGATCCGCATCCACCAGGAGGCCGTGCTGGGATACGAAAGCGTGTACGGCCCTGACGATACGGTGACGTCCGGAGCACGGGCCGCGCTGGCAGAGGCCCTCACCGATGCCGGCCGCTTTAGCCAGGCAGAGTCCGTCCTGCGGCAGCTCGAGGCGTACCAGATTCGGGTGTTTGGCCCGTCGGTGAGCCTGAGCTACACCCTCGCGCAAATCGGACGGGTCAAACTGGGGCAAGGCCAGTACCGAGAAGCTGCCGCGGCGCTCGACTCCGCCGTCGCGATGGGACGCGCGTTTCTACCTCCCGACCACCCCGACGGCTGGCACTGGCTCACGCTGCTTGCTACCGCCAGCAACCAGAGCGGCGCGTATGCGCGTGCAGAGGGGGCCGCGCGTGAGGCCCTCGCCAGGGCCGAAGCCGCCTCGGATGCCGGCGGAGCAGGCCGCGCGCTGCTTCAGCTGGGCGAGGCGCTGAACCACCTGGGCCGCCAGGCCGAAGCCCGCGCCGCCCTCCAGCGCGCCGCAGCCGCA
>CBDUCD010000161.1:0-6603 GCA_965365535.1 uncultured Rhodothermales bacterium
CTACATGAAGCCCATCCCGACGCTTATCAAACCCCTCGGCACCGTGGACATCGCCTCGGGCACGGCGCAGCCCACGCGCTACGAGCGCTCCGACGTGACGAGTGTGCCCGCCGCCTCGACCGTTGCCGAGGCGACCGTCGCCTTTACGATTGCCAACGCCGTGCTCGAGAAGTACGGCGGCGACCGCATGGACGAACTCGTGGATCGCTTCGGGCGCGAGACGGCGGCCTAGCGGACGGTTTCGTTACACAGGCGGGAGATCAGAGAAACCGTCTCCGTGTTCGGCAAGCCCTGCTACCCCAGAGGCTGTGCATCCCCCCCCCGTTTCTTCTTCCACCCCCCAGCCAACGCGGCACGTGCAGGCGGTGCTGGAGGCCCTGCCAGGCTACGCCGCCCTGGTCACCGAAAAAGGCGAGACGCTGGCGGCCTCCGCCCGCTGGAACGCCGAAGTAGGCGGCCTCGACCGCCTCGCCACGCCCGGCGGCGCGCCCCTGCTCGACGCGCTGCGGCAGGGAGAGGCCGAGGGCCAGACCAGCGTGCCCACCCTCGACGGCGCCTTCGCGGCCCGCTGGAAAGCCCGCCCTTACCTAAATGGCGACGGCAGGGCGTGGGTCGTGGGCATCGAGGGGATGCCCGAGCGCGACGGGCGCTTCCGGGGGCTGTTCAACACCATGTTCGAGTTCATGGGGCTCATGACGCCCGACGGCACGCTGCTCGAAGCTAATGAGGCGGCGCTGCGCTTTGGCGGGCTGGCCCGCGCCGACGTGGTGGGGCGCAAAATCTGGGAGGCGTACTGGTTTGGCGTCTCGCCGGCGTTGCAGGACGAGATCCGCGCCGACGTGGCGCGCGCCGCCGGGGGCCAGTTCGTGCGGCGCGAGGTGGTGGTGTGGGGCGCGGGCGAGGCGCCCACGCCTATTGACTTTTCCATCCTGCCCATCCGCAACGCGCAGGGCGAGGTGACGCACCTCATCCCCGAAGGGCGCGACATCTCGGATCTGCACCAGACGCGCGAAAAGCTGCGCGCCGAGTCGGCGGTGGCGGCGCGCTACAACACGTACCTGCGCCGCCTCTACCACATCAGCACGACGGCCTACCCCACGCTCGACGCGCTGCTGCGCGACGTGCTCGAAATAGGCTGCGAGGTGCTGGGCCTGCCCGTGGGCGCCGTCAACACGTTCCGGGGCGAAAGCTGCCGCTACCAGGCCGTCGTGCCTGCCGGGGCGCCCATCCACGCCGGCCAGGAGGTGCCTTCCGCCCACACCCTCTGCCACTACGTGTGGCAGCGCCGCGCGACGGTAGCCCTGCCCGACCTCGACGCCGCGCCCGACACGCACACGCACTTCGCCTACCGCGAGCAGGGCGTCAGGGCCTACCTGGGCGTGCCGCTCTACGTGGACGACGAGCTCTACGGCGCCCTCTTTTTCGCCGGCCTGGAAGCGCACGCGCCGTTCGAGGCGCCCGAAGTCGAACTCGTCGAGATGATGGCCCGCCGCCTGGAGCGCGCCCTCGAACGCGCCCGCGCCGACGCCTCACTTGCCGAGGCGCGCCAGCTGCTCATCCACGCCCAGCGCATGGCCGGCGTGGGCTCGTGGCGCTGGAACGCCACGACGGGCACCATCGAGTGGTCGGACGAGGTGTACCGCATTTTCGGGCTGCCCCCGGGCTCCGCGGTGGGCATGGACGCCTACCAGCGCCGCCTCCACCCCGACGACCGGGCCGACCTGCAAGCCCTCATTGCGCGGGCGCTCGAAAAAGGCGAGGGCTACAGCGTCCAGCACCGCGTCGTCTGGCCCGACGAGCAGGTGCGCCACGTCCACAGCATTGCCGAGGTGCGGCGCGACGAGGCGGGCCACGTGCTGCTGACGGGCACGGTGCAGGACGTGACCGACCGCGTGCTGGCCGAGCAGGCCCTGGCCCGCACCAACCAGGCCCTCGAACAGCGCAACCGCGAGCTTCAGGACTTCGCGTATGTCGCCTCGCACGACTTGCAGGAGCCGCTGCGCAAAATCCGCGCCTTTGCCGACCTGTTGCAGCGCGACTACGCCCCGCGCCTCGAAGGCGACGGCCTCCACTACCTGGGCCGCATAGACCACGCCGCCGAGCGCATGGCCCGACTCATCAGCGACCTGCTCACGTTTTCGCGCGTGGCCACCCGGGTGCAGCCTTTCAGCCGCGTGGCGCTGCAAACCGTGGCCGAGGAAGTGCTTTTCGACCTCGAAATCGCCCTCAAAGAAGCCGGCGGGCGCGTCGAGCTCCACGACCTGCCTCCGCTCGAAGCCGACCCCATGCAGATGCGGCAGCTGCTCCAGAACCTCATCGGCAACGCCATCAAGTTCCGCGACCCCGACCGGCCCGTGCGCGTGGACGTGCGCGGGCGCGTGCGCCCCGGCCCCGACGGCCCGGCGGTGCTGATCGAGGTCGAGGACAACGGCATCGGCTTCGACGAGAAGTACCTCGACCGCATCTTCACCCCTTTCCAGCGCTTGCACGCCCAGCACGAATACGCGGGCACGGGCATGGGGCTGGCCATCTGCCGCCGCATCGTCGAGCGCCACCAGGGCCAGATCACCGCCCGGAGCCAGCCCGGCGCGGGCACCACCTTTATCGTAACCTTACCTTGCCAGGCGTCCCCCTCCGCCGAACTCAGCATCCACCCATGATCCCAGAATCCATCGTGATCCTTTTGGCAGACGACGACCCGGACGACCGCATTCTCACCATCCGCGCGCTCAAGCAGCACCGGCTTTCCAACAACATCCACACGGTCGAGGACGGCGAGCAGCTCATGCAGTACCTGCGCCGCGAGGGGCCCTATGCCGACCCCGAGGCGTCGCCGCGCCCCGGCCTCATCCTGCTCGACCTCAACATGCCGCGCAAGGACGGCCGCGAGGCGCTCCAGGAAATCAAAAGCGACCCGTCGCTGCGCGCCATCCCCGTCATCGTGCTGACGACGAGCGAGGCCGAGCAGGACATCCTGCGCTCCTACGACCTGGGCGTCAACGCCTTTGTCACCAAGCCCGTCACCTTCGACGAGCTGGCCCGCGCCGTCCGCGTCATCACCGACTTCTGGTTCGAGCTGGTTCGCCTGCCCCGCGTAAACGCATGATCGAGCCCGAAGAAGTACACGTCCTCATCATCGAGGACGACGAGGACGACTATTTCATCACGCGGAGCCTGCTGGCGCGCGCGGCCTCCATGCAGTGCCTTACCGAGTGGGCGCGCACCTACGAGACGGGCTGGGAGGCCCTGCGCACCGAGCGCTTCGACGTGTGCCTGGCCGACTACCGGCTGGGCGCCCACGACGGCATCGAACTCCTGCGCAAGGCCGCCGAGCAGTCGCTGCGCACGCCCATCATCCTGCTTACCGGCCAGGGCGACCTGGAGGTGGACTTGCAGGCCATGGCCTCGGGCGCCAGCGACTACCTCGTCAAAGGCGCGACGGACGCCCACGGCCTCGAACGCTCCATCCGCTACGCCCGCGAGCGGCGCCGCGCCGAGGAGCGCATCCGCGAGCAGGCCGCCCTGCTCGACGCCGCCCGCGACGCCATCTGCGCCTTTTCCACCGACGGCGCCCTGATCTACTGCAACCAGAGTACCGAGCGCCTGACGGGCTACTCGGTGGCCGAGATGAAGGCGCGCAACGACCTGCCTTTCGACGTGGCTTCGATGACGCGGGCGCGCGAGCACTGCGTGCGCGAGGGCGCGTGGATGGGCGAGCTCCAGCTCCAGACGCGCGACGGCCGCGCCCGCACGGTCGAAAGCCGCTGGACGCTGGTGCGCGACCCGCGCGGGCAGGCGTCGCTGCTGGCCATCTCGACCGACGTGACCGAGCGCAAGCAGCTCGAAGCCCAGTTTCTGCGCGCCCAGCGCATGGAATCCATCGGGCGCCTCGTCGGCGGCATCGCGCACGACCTGGGCAACCTGCTCGTGCCCGTGGTGCTGGGCGTGAAGGTGCTCCAGACGCGCCTCGCCGGCGACGAAAAGGCCATGCGCACGCTTTCGATGATCCAGAAAAGCGCCCAGCGCGGCTCCGACATGGTCAAGCAGGTGCTGGCCTTTGCGCGCGGCGTCGAGGGCGAGCGCGTGGCCATGCGCGTGCCCGAAGTCATTGACGAGGTGTGCAAAATCGTCGAGGAGACGTTTCCCGTCAACATCCGCGTGCAGACGCGCGTGGCGCCCGAGCTGCCCCCCGTGGCCGGCGACGCGACGCAGCTTCAGCAGGTGGTGATGAACCTGGCCGTCAACGCCCGCGATGCCATGCACGACGGCGGCCTGCTCACCATCGAGGCGCACACCGTCACGCTCGACGCCGATACGGCCGGGCGCAACTACGAGGCGCAGCCCGGCGCCTACGTCTGCATCAGCGTCACGGACACGGGCACGGGCATCCCCGCCGACGTGCAGGACAAGATTTTCGAGCCCTTTTTCACCACCAAAACCGTCGAAAAAGGCACCGGCCTGGGCCTCTCGACCGTGTACAGCATCACGCGCAGCCACGGCGGCTTCGTGACCGTTTACAGCGAGGTGGGCGCGGGCACGACCTTCAGCGTGTACCTGCCTGCCCTGCCCACGGCCCTCCACGCCGGCATCGCCGGCGAGGCCGAAAGCCTGCTGCCCGACGGCACCGACCACCACGTCCTTCTCGTGGACGACGAGCCGTTCATCCTCGAAACCGCCCGCGACGTGCTCGAAGAAGCCGGCTACACCGTCCGCACCGCCACGAACGGGCGCGAGGCCCTCGACGTGCTCGCCTCGGGCGTTCCCGTGGACGTGATCATCACCGACCTGATGATGCCCGAGATGGACGGGCTGGCCCTGATACGCGCCGTGCGCGCCCTCCACCCGCACCTGCCCATCGTGGCGGCCAGCGGCATGATGGGCGAGCGCGCCCGCGAAGTCGTCGAGGCGGGCGCCAACACGTTCGTGTCGAAGCCGTTCACCATTGCCCGGCTGGCCACGGCGCTGCACGCCGCCCGGCATGGCGCCGCCGCCCGCATCCGCCCCGACGTGCTGTAAAAGGCCGTAGCCGCCCCCGTTCATGCACCCTCTCGTCGCGCGCCTGGCGCGCCGCTCCGACGCCCGCCTCCGCACCAGTGGCCCACCCCTGCCCGCCGGCCCCGACGCGCCGCACGCCGTCGTCGTCGGCGCCGGGCTGGGCGGACTTGCCGCCGCCATCCGGCTGGGCGCGCGCGGCTACCGCGTAACCGTCGTGGACCGCCTCGACCAGGCCGGCGGGCGCGCCCGCGTGTTCCGCGAAAACGGCTACACCTTCGACGCCGGCCCGACCGTCGTGACGGCGCCGTTTCTGCTGGACGAGCTGTGGGCGCTCTGCGGCCAGCAGCGCGCCGACCACGTCGAGCTGCGCCCCGTGACGCCCTTTTACCGCATCCAGTTCGACGACGGCACCCACTTCGACTACACGGGCGACCCCGACGCGATGGCCCGCGAAATCGCCCGCTTTGCGCCCGGCGACGTGGAGGGCTACCGCCGCTTTTTCGCCAAAAGCGCCGACATCTTCCAGATCGGCTTCGAGGAACTCGCCCACGTGCCCTTTGGCAAGGTAAGCGACATGGCCCGCATCGCCCCCGCGATGGCCCTGCTCGAAAGCCACCGGACGGTGTACGGCCTCGTCTCCAAGTACGTCAAGCACCCCAAAATCCGGCAGGTGCTCTCGTTCCACCCCCTGCTCGTGGGCGGCAACCCCTTTAACGTGACGAGCATCTACACGCTGATCGCGTTTCTCGAGCGCAAGTGGGGCGTGTGGTACGCGATGGGCGGCACGGGCGCCATCGTAAACGGCCTCGTCGAACTCATCGGCGGGCTGGGCGGCACGCTCCGGCTGGGCGAGGAGGTCGAAGAAATCACCCTCGACGGGCAGCGCGCAAAAGGCGTGCGCCTCAAAAGCGGCGAAGAAATCAGCGCCGACCTCGTCGTCTCCAATGCCGACGTGGCGTGGACGTACCGGCACCTCGTGCCCGCGCGCGCCCGCCGCCGCTGGACGGACCGGCGACTCGAAAAGACGCGCTACTCGATGAGCCTTTTCGTGTGGTATTTCGGCACCAGCAAGCAGTACCCGGATGTCAAGCACCACACCATTCTGCTGGGCCCGCGCTACCGCGAACTCCTCGAAGACATCTTCGAGAAAAAAGTCCTCGCCGACGACTTCAGCCTCTACCTGCACCGCCCCACGGCCACCGACCCGGCAATGGCGCCCCCCGGCTGCGACGCCTTTTACGTGCTCTCGCCCGTGCCCCACTTGGACAGCGGCGTGGACTGGTCGCAGCAGACCGAGCGCTACCGGCAGGCCATCGCCGCGCAGCTTTCGGCGACGCTGCTGCCCGGCCTCGCCGACCACCTCGACGCCAGCATCACCCTCACGCCGCAGGGCTTTCTCGACGATTACCTCTCGTACAAAGGCGCCGCCTTTTCCGTCGAGCCGACGCTGTCGCAGAGCGCCTATTTCCGCCCGCACAACAAAAGCGAGGACATCGAGGGGCTTTACATCGTGGGCGCGGGCACGCACCCCGGCGCGGGAATGCCCGGCGTGCTTTCCTCGGCCCGCGTGCTCGACACCCTCGTGCCCGACGCGGCGGCGTGGGGGCG
>CBDUCD010000162.1:0-6563 GCA_965365535.1 uncultured Rhodothermales bacterium
CGAAGCCGCGATCCAGCAGGCTCAGCCGCACGCTCGAAAAGCCCGCGTCCATCGAGGCGCCGTACGAGCCGTAGCCGTAGAGCAGAAGCGGGTGCGTGCCGTCCATTTTCAGCTCTTTGCGGTACACGAGCGAGATGGGCACCTGGGTGCCGTCGTCGGCGGTTGCGTAGAGCCGCTCGGTCACGTAGTCGTCGGGCGAAAAGCCGCCCAGCACCTCGTCGCGCTTGAGGAGGGTTTTCTCGCGCGTGCGCATGTCGTAGTCGTACGTCGAGGTCGGCGTCGTCATCGAGGCGTAGCCGTAGCGCAGGATGGGCGTGTCGAAGTCGCGGTTGACGGATACGAAGGCCGTGTAGGCGGGCTCGCCAAAGGCGATGTAGTGCTCGCCCTCGCCGTTCCACGGGCGGATGCGGAGCTGCGTCAGGCCCCGCGCGCGCTCGTCGAGCACGAGAAAGTCGCGGAAGATTTCGAAGCCTTCGAGCAGCACGTCTTCGCGGTGGGGGATGACGGTCTGCCAGTTTTCGCGCGCCGTGGCGGCCACGGGCGTCTGCATCAGCTTGAAGTTGGTGGCGCCGCCCTCGTTGGTGTGGATGTAAAAACTGTCGCCGAAGTGGTCAATGGAATACTCGTGGTTGCGCTCGCGGGGCGCGAAAAGCTGCCAGTCGCCGCCGGGCGTGCTGGCGTCGAGAAAGCGCCACTCGGACGAAAGCGTCTGCGACGAGCCGATGAGGAGGTAGCGCTTGCTTTTGGTTTTGGCGACAAAGGTGCGGAACTGCTCGTCGGCCTCCTCGAACACGACCGCGTCGGCGTCGGGCGGGGTGCCCAGCGTGTGGCGGAGCACCTGGTAGGCGCGCAGCGTCTCCACGTCCTGCCGCCCGTAGAACACCGTCCGGTTGTCGTTGGCCCAGACGGCGTTGCCCGTGGCAGGGTAGAGGGTTTCGGGCAGCATCTCGCCCGTCGCGAGGTTTTTGAAGTGCAGCGTCGTGATGCGGCGGCCCGTGGTGTCCGTCGCAAAGGCAAGCATCTGGCCGTCGTCGCTGACGGCGAAGCCCATCACCTGGTAAAAGCTGTGCCCTTCGGCCAGCCCGTTCACGTCGAGCAGGATTTCCTCGGGGGCGTCGAGGGTGCCTTTTTTGCGGGCGTAGATGGGGTACTCGCCGCCCGTCTCGAAGCGCGTGTAGTACCAGTAGCCGTTTTCGAGGTACGGCACGGAGGCGTCGTCCTGTTTGATGCGGCCCACCATCTCGTCGAACAGCCCTTTTTCGAGGTTTTGCAGGTGCGCCATCTGGGCGGCGGTGTAGGCGTTCTCGGCGTCGAGGTAGGCGATGACCTCGGGGTCGTCGCGCTCGCGCAGCCAGTAGTACGGGTCGGTGCGGGTGATGCCGTGGAGGGTGAGTTCGACGGGTTGCTCTCGGGCCATGGGCGGTGGGGCGGGTTGCTGGGCCTGCGCGGCGAGGGGGAGGGCCACCGCGAGCACGAGCGGAGCGAAAGCGTTGCAGTTCATCGGGGCCGGGGAAAAGGGGTGCGGGGTTGGCGGTGCAGAACCACACCGCGCGCAAAACGATGGATCAGAAGGTAACACTCGTCACCGGCGGCGCGAACGGCATCGGGCGGGGCCTCGTCCACTACCTGCTCGCGCGCGGCGGCGCCGTCGTGGCCGCGGATGTGGACGAAAGGGCGGGCGCGGATCTGCTCGCCTATGCCGGGCTGGGCCCCGTGCAGTTCGTCGCGTGCGACGTGTCGGTCGAAGCCGACGCGCGGCGCGCCGTGGCCGTGGCCCTCGAAACGTTCGGGCGGCTGGACGGGCTCGTCAACAACGCGGGCATTGCCGACCCCGAGAACGCGCCCCTCGAAGCCCTCACGCTCGACGCCTGGAACCGGACGATGGCCACCAACCTCACGGGCGCCTTTCTGATGGCCAAGCACGCCGCGCCCGCGCTGCGCGCCGCCCGGGGCGCCCTCGTCAACATCGCCTCGACGCGGGCGCGGCAGGCCGAAAAGGATACCGAAGCCTACAGCGCCTCGAAAGGCGGACTCGTCGCCCTCACCACGGCCCTCGCCATCAGCCTCGGCCCCGACGTGCGCGCCAACTGCATATTGCCCGGCTGGATTGACGTGCGGGCGTGGCAGGCGGGCGCGGGCGACGTTCCGCCCCTGCGGCCCATTGACCACGCGCAGCACCCGGCGGGCCGCGTGGGCACGCCGGACGACGTGGCGGCCCTCGCCCATTTCCTGCTCTACGGCGAAAGTGGATTCGTCACCGGCGCCGAGTTTGTCGTGGATGGGGGCATGACGCGCCGCATGATTTACGCCGAGTAGGCGGGGGAGGGCGAAAGTTTTCGGGCGGTAACTTGACTTTTTACAGGCGTTTGCCGAACGTGTACCCCTGGACACAGGCAACAGCCGGAGGCGTGCGATGCGACAGGGTTTCGGGCCGGTGGCTTTCGCCGCCGGGATGCTCTTTTTCGGGTGCGTGGCGGCGCGCGAGCCGTCGGGCACGGGCGTTTTTCCGTTTGCCTACGCGGGCAGCGAGTACTACATCCTCAGCACCAGCCTGCAAAGCGGCGAGGGCAACGTGCTGGTGCGGCGCGACCGGGCGCGGCCCGCGCTGCGCGCCCGCGACTTCGACCAGGACGGCGTGCTCGACACCGTGCTCGTGGGCGCGCTGAGCCTGGCCGACGCCAACCGGGTGTATGCCAGCGGCATCGCCCAGGCCGTCGCGCGCGGCAAGCACCGGACGCACGTGCCCCAGGCGTCGTACAGCCTCGACCTGCCGGGCGTCTCGTACCTGTTGCAGACGTTCGAGGCGGCAGGCGCCCGCCCCTACAACCGGTTCGTCATCCGCAGCAGCGCGGCGCCCGAAGTCGTCCTCATCGACCTCGACGGCGACGGCACGCTCGACGGGCAGGAAAACGGGACGATGCGCCCCGAAAGCTACCAGTCCCGCTACCAGGAGGTGCTGGCACGCGGGCTGGCGGAAGGGCGGGTGCTGAAAGTCGGGCCGCGCTACCGCGTGCAGCCCGCGCCCGTGCCGGCGCCCGTTTTGTAGCGGGCGGGGTGCAGCGCGTTCAGGCGCCCGTCACGTGGGGCTCGGCGCGGTGGTACTGGCCGCCCGTGGCCTCGGCCAGCATAAACGCCGCCACGTCGGCGCGGGAGATGGCATCGAAGGGGCCGAGCCGGAGAATGCCGTGCCGGTAGCGCCCGGTGGGCGGGCCATCCGTCAGGCGCGGCGCCCGCACGATGGCGTAGTCGAGGTCAGAGCCGCGCAGCACGCGGGCGTGGTCTTCGCCGTCCTGCAAAACGCCCCGCACCACCGCGCGCATGAGCGCCAGCATGAACCGTCCGCCCAGCGAGCGCGGCGGGTCGCCCGGGGCATCCACGCCCGCGCCGGTTTCGCTCACGATGCGGCGGACGCCGTGCGCCTGCATGGCCCGCGCGATGTGGCGGGTGCCCTCGGTCTGCACCATGCCGTCGGAGGGCACGGGCGCCAGGCACGACACGACCGCGTCGGCGCCCGCGACGGCACGCGCCACGGCGTCGTAGTCGCGCACGTCGCCGGTGAAAACGTGGAGGCGGGGGTGGGAGGCGTCCTGCTGGCCGGCCAGCTTGTCGCGGCTGCGGACAAAGGCGGCCACCTCGTGGCCGGCGGCCAGGGCCTGCGAGACGACCTCGCGCCCGGTGCGCCCGGTGGCGCCGAAAACAGCGATGCGCATGGCAGCGGGGGTTAGAAGAGCAGGCGCACGCCCAACCCGCCCCCTGCTGTTCCCGGTTGCTGCGGCCCGGCCAGAAAAGAAGGGCCGGGCGCCGCGGCAGCGCGCAGCACCGCGCCACGCAGCACCGCCCGACCCGTATGTTGCGCCGCCCACGTTTCGCCCTCTGCACGCATGACCTCCCTCGACTGGCTCGTCGTCGGCCTCTACCTCGTCCTGTCGCTGTGGCTGGGGGTGTACCTGTCGCGCCGCGCGTCGGGCTCGCTCGAGGACTTTTTCGTCTCCGGGCGCAACCTGCCGTGGTGGCTGGCGGGCACGAGCATGGCGGCGACGACGTTTTCCATCGACACGCCCCTCTACGTGGCGGGCGTCGTGGGCAACCGGGGCATCGCGGGCAACTGGGAGTGGTGGTGCTTTTTGTTCGCGCACGTGGCCCTCATCTACGTGTTTGCCCGGCTGTGGCGGCGCAGCGAGGTCGTCACGGACGCCGAGATCATCGAGCTGCGCTACGGCGGCGCCAGCGCGGCGTGGCTGCGCGGCATCAAGGCGTTCCTGTTTGCCGTGCCCATCAACTGCATCGGGATGGGCTACGCCATGCTGGCGGCGGTGAAAGTGGTGACGGGCCTGGGCATCCTCGAAAGCCTGGGCGTGGCGCCCGGCGATACGCTGCTGGGCCTCGACCCCAAGCTGGCCATCGTGGTCGGGCTGTCGCTTTTCGTGCTGGTGTACGCGGGCTTCTCGGGCCTGTGGGGCGTGGTGGCGACGGACTTTTTCCAGTTTTTCCTGGGGCTCGCGGGCGCCCTCGTCGTGGCCATCCTCGCCCTCGCCGACGGGCGCGTGGGCGGGCTGGGCGGGCTCGTCGAAAAGGCGCAGAGGCTGACGGCCTTCGACGCCCTCGCCTTTACGCCCTTCACCACGGGCGGCGAGGGCTGGCTGGGGCTGGGGATGAAGGCGGCGGCGGGCATCTCGTCGGCCACGTTTCTGGCGTACGTGGGCCTGCAATGGTGGACGTTCCGGCGCTCGGACGGCGGCGGCGAATTCATCCAGCGACTCGTCTCGACGCGCAGCGAAAAAGACAGCGAGTGGGCCGCGTGGCTGTTCAACGTGCTCAACTACGTCGTGCGGACGTGGCCGTGGGTGCTCGTGGCCCTGGCGGCCCTCGTGCTCTACCCCGGCCTGGAGGACAAGGAGCTGGGCTACCCGCGCATGATGCTGGACTTCCTGCCTGCCGGCGTGCTCGGCCTCGTCGTGGCGAGCCTGATCGCGGCCTTTATGAGCACCATCTCGACGAGTATCAACTGGGGCGCGAGCTACCTCACGAACGACCTCTACCGCCGCTTTGTCCGCCCCGACGCCACGCAGGCGCGGCTGGTGTTCATGGGGCGCGTGTTCTCCGTCGCCATCACGCTGCTGGCCGCCGTGGCCGCCTACTTCGCAACCGACGTGCGGACGGTTTTCCGCCTCGTCATCGCCATCGGGACGGGGCCGGGGGTGGTGCTGATTCTGCGCTGGTTCTGGTGGCGCGTCAACGCGTGGGCCGAGCTGGCGGCCATGCTGGGGGGCTTCGTGGCGGGGCTGGTCGTCAACCTCAACGTCTTCGGCCTCGACGCGCTGGTGGGGCTGGATTTCGGCGTCCAGCTGGCCCTCATCGTCGCCCTCTCGACAGTCGTGTGGGTGGGGGTGCTGCTGGTGACGCCGCCCGAGCCGGCGCCCGTGCTGGAGGCGTTTTACCGCAAGGTGCGCCCCGGCGGGCCGGGCTGGCGCGCGCAGGCGCGGGCCACGGGCGCGCGCCCCGACGAACCGCTGTGGCACAGCCTGGCGCGCACCGGCGGCGGCGTGCTGCTGCTGTTCGGCCTCATGTTCGGCACGGGCGCGCTGCTGTTGCTGCGCCCCGGCGTGGCCCTCGCCAACGCCGCCCTCGTCGGGGCCGGTGGGGCGGTGCTGTGGGCGCTGCGGAAAGGGTAGGTTTCTTGAGTTGGTTTGTTGGGTTGGTCAACCATGCAACCATCAACAAACAACCAACAGCGAGCGCAGCGAGCGAACCAACGCCCCCGTTGCCGGGTCTATGCCTGCCGCCTGCTGCGCCGCATGAAGTCCCTCGTAGATCTCCCGCTTTTCCCCCTCGGGCTCGTCTGTTTTCCCGGCGACAAGCTGCCGCTGCACATTTTCGAGCCGCGCTACCTCGCCATGATTGGCCGGTGCAGGCGCAACGACGCGCCTTTCGGCATTTTACTGGTCGAGGACGAAAAGCTGGCCCGCGTGGGCTGCCTGGTGCGCATCGAGGAGGTAGGCCCCGAAAACCCCGACGGCTCGTGCGACATCGTCGTGCGCGGCGAAGCGCGCTTTGCCGTTCGCAGCGTCCGCACCGAGCGCGACGTACTCACCGGCGACGGCGAAACGCTGGGCGAGGGCGCCGGGCCTGCCGACCCGGGCCTGCGGGCGCGCCTTATCGCGCAGCACATGCGGCTGCTCGAGCTGGCCGGGCGGCCCCTGCGCCCCGCCCTCTACGAAACCGCCCGCGACCTCTCGTACCTGCTTGCCCACAACACGGGCCTGAGCCTGTCGCAGAAGCAGGCGCTGCTCGAGCTGCCTTCGCTGGGCGAGCGGCTGGCGTTTCTGAGCCGCCACCTCGAAGGCTTCATCCCGCGCGTCGAGCAGGCCGAGGAGTTGCGCCGTAAAATTGGCTCCAACGGCCACTTTCCCGACTTTCCACCCCCCGCCGCCTGAGCGGGGAAGCGGTGGGGGCGTTTGTCACTGGTCATTTGTCACTGGTCATTCGACATTCGACACACGCCAGGCGGCGCGCCGGAGCCGCAACGGCGTATCGCCGCCGCGCTTCACCAACCACCTCGCCAC
>CBDUCD010000163.1:0-6529 GCA_965365535.1 uncultured Rhodothermales bacterium
CGCGCCGGAGCCGCAACGGCGTATCGCCGCCGCGCTTCACCAACCACCTCGCCACCTCGCCACCCGCCACCTCACCCCCTGCAACCTTGAAAATCGGCCCTTATACGCTGCACGCCGTCGAGGCGGGGCGCTTTGCCCTCGACGGCGGCGCCATGTTCGGCATCGTGCCGCGCGTGCTGTGGGAGCGCCGCATCGCGCCCGACGCCCGCAACCGCATCCCGCTCCACATGCGCTGCCTGCTCGTCGAAGGCGACGGGCGGCTGGTGCTCGTGGACAACGGCATGGGCCGCAAGTACGACGCCCGCTTTGCCGACCTGTACGCCGTTGACCCGGCGGTGGCGCTCGAAGCGAGCCTCGACGCGCTGGGCTTCTCGCCCGCCGACGTGACGGACGTCGTGCTCACCCACCTCCACTTCGACCACTGCGGCGGCAGCACGCGGCGCGACGGCGAGGCGCTGCACCTGGTCTTTCCCCGCGCCCGCCACCACGTCCAGAAGGCCCACTGGCAGTGGGCGATGCACCCCAACGTGCGCGAGCAGGCGTCTTTTCTCGCCGAGAACCTCGAACCCCTCGAACGCGAAGGCGTGCTCGTGCTGCACGACGGCGACGGCGAGATCCTGCCCGGCATCGGCGTGCGCGTCGTCAACGGGCATACCGAGGCGCAGCAGGTGGTACTCGTGCAGGGCGGCGAGGCGACGCTGGCGTTCGTGGCCGACCTGCTGCCCACCGTGCACCACCTCGCGCCCGCGTGGAACATGGGCTACGACGTGCGCCCCCTCGTGACCATCAGCGAAAAGGCGCGTTTTCTCGACGAGGCCCTTGCCGGCGGCTGGCACCTCTTTTTCGAACACGACCCCGACGTGGAGCTGGCCTCGCTGGCCCTTTCCGAGCGCGGCATCCACACCACCCATCACCGACTGCTCCGCGATGGATAACCCCGAACGATCTGCCGGCCACGAAGCCGACCTCGAAGCGCGGCTGCACGCCGTCACGCGCGAACTCGTCAACGTGTACCACGACATCAGCAACCCCGTCTCGGCCCTCGCCGGCAACATTGACCTGCTGGCGGTGCTGATGCAGGAGGTCGAGGTGGACGATGCCATCCGCGAAACCGTGCGCGACCTGGGGCTGGCGCAGCAGCGGCTGAGCGAGGTGCTCGACCGGCTGCGCGTGCTGCGCAACGCCCTCCGCTCGGGCGAGCCCATCTGAAGGGCGGCTGGAAGGGGTACGGGGCACATTGCCGCCCCCGGCCTTGCTCCGCCTGCCGGCAAGGCGTACCTTCCCGTCTCATCAGCGCAAACGCTTATCAGCCCGACGGTTACGCCTTTTTCTGACGCGGTTTTCCCGCCGCTCCGCTGTAACCTCCTCGCCCTGCTGCACCGTTGCGTTTGCACCGACTTGCCCTCTGCTGCGCCGCCGCGCTTCTGCTCTGCTGCCCGCCGCGCCCTGCCGCCGCCCAGCAGCCCGCCACGCGCACCCTTGCCAGCGATGCCCGGGGCCTGACCGTCGAGGTGACGATGGACTGGCGGCAGCCCCTGCAAACGCTGCTCGACTCGGCCCGCGTCCGCGCTTTCGACGCCCGCGCGCTGGCCGCCGCGGCCCCCGGCTTTCCCGAAACCGACGCCCTGCTGACGCTGCCCGCGCTGGCGATGCCGCGCGTGCAGGTGCTGGCCGCCGACTACGAAAGTGCCGCGCTGGCCTCCGGCGGCGCCGCCGACAGCCTGGGCGCCGGTCCGGTTGCCGAGGCCGTGGACCTGGGCTGGTTTCGCAAAAAGGCCGTCGCGTCGCTGCGCGTGCGGCTCGTCCGCTACGAGGCCGGGCAGGTGCTGCGCTACCGGCGCGTGCTCGTGCGCGTGGAGTATGGCGCCGCGCCCGCTGCCACCGGGCCACGGCTGCGCGCCGCGTCGAACCCCCACCTCGCCGTTGCGCGCAGCGTCCTCGCCGACGGAACCGTTTTCCGCGTGCCCATCCCCGCCGAGGGCGTGTACCGCATAGATCGGGATTTCATCTCCCGACTTGGCCTCGACCCGGCGCAGACCGACCCGGCGCGCGTCCACGTGTACGGCAACGGCGGCGCGCCCCTGCCGGCCCTCAACAGCGACCCGCGCATTGCCGACCTGGCGCCCAACCCTGTCGCCGTGCAGGGCGGCGGCGACGGCTCGTTCGACGCGGGCGACGCCGTGCTGTTTTACGCGCAGGGCGTGCAGGGCTGGACGTACCGCGGCGGCGCGTGGACGCACTTTACCAACCCCTCGGCCCGCGAGGGCGCCGTATTCGTCAAGGTGACGGCGGAGGCGGCGCCCGCCGTGCCCGTGCAGGCGTACCCCGGCCTCAACGGCGCCGAGATCGCGCAGACGCTGGGGCGCTACGTGGCCGAGTTCGACGATTACATGTGGTCGAAAGAAGGCGGCTCGGGGCTGACGTGGTTTACCGTGCCTTTCGGGCCGGGCGGCGTGCGCGAGCTGGTGCGGTCGGCAGACCTGCCGGGGCTGGCGCCAGGCCCGATATCGTACGTCTCGAACGCCGCCATCCGGTCGGTGGGCGTCACGCCCGCCGCCGCGATCCGCTTCGAGGCCGGCGGCACGACGCTTGTCGAGCGTTCCTTCGGCGCCGTGGGCACCGATCAGGAGTCGGCGGTGGCGTACAGCCGCGAGGTGAGTTTCAGCCAGGCGTTTGCGGGCGGCGCCTTTACCCTCGGCGCCCGCGTGGTGCCCGGCGCTGCTACGCCCGATACGCCGACGGCAGCCGTGGACTGGGTGCGCGCTTTTTATCCCCAGAACCTCGTCGCGGCGGGCGGCCTGCTGCGCTTTGCCACGCCGCCGGGGCAGAGCGGGGCGATGACGCTCGTGCTCGGCGGCTTTGCCGCGACGCCTCGCGTGTGGGACGTGACCGACCCCGTGGCGCCCGTGCAGCTGGGCGTCGAGGCGGCGGGCGGCAGCTACCGCGTGCAGCTTGTGGCCCAGCCCGAGGCGCCCCGCGAAATCGTGGCGTTCGTGGACGCGGGCGCGCGCCGGCTCGACGGCGTGCCGCGCCGCGTCGCGCCGCAAAACCTGCACGCGCCCGACCTCTACCCCGACCTCGTCATCGTCGCGCCCGACACGTTCCGCGTCCAGGCCGAAACCCTCGCCGGGCGCCGCCGCCAGCAGGGCCTGCGCGTGCTCGTGACGGGCGTTCAGGCCATCTACAACGAGTTCTCGGGCGGCATCCCCGACATGCGGGCCGTGCGCGACTACTTCAAGTTTCTCTACGACCGCGCCCCCGACGACGCCTCGCGCCTGCGCTACGCCCTCCTCTTCGGCGACGGCCATTACGATCTGCGGGGATTAGAAACCGCGGACGCCGGCTTCCACAACTGGATTCTGCCCTACGAAACCGACGAGTCGCTGGCCACCATCTACACCTATACGTCCGACGACTACTTCGCCCTGCTCGACGACGGCGAGGGGCGGTGGGCGCTGAGCGTGGCCGAGCGGCCCGACATTGGCGTGGGGCGCTTTCCCGTGCAGACGCCCGCCGACGCCCAGACGGTGCTCGACAAGCTGGCGCGCTACGAAAGCCCCGAAACCTTTGGCGAGTGGCGCACCCGCTACCTGTTCGTCGCCGACGACGGCCCGACGCCCTCGAAAGACAACGCCGACCTGCACGTGCAGAACGCCGATTTCGTGGCCGAACTCGTCAAGCGCACCAGCAGCCAGGTGCAGATCGAAAAGGTGTACGGGCCGTCCTACGAGCGCGTGTTCCAGACCAAGTACCGGCTGCCCGGCGCCCGCCGCGACCTCATCCGCGCCATCGAAGACGGCGTGCTGGCCGTCAACTACAGCGGGCACGGCAGCCCCGAGGTGCTGGCCGACGAGGAAATCTTCAACCACCAGGACGCCGAGGCCCTCACCAACTTCGACAAGTTGCCCATTTTCATCACCGCCACGTGCTCGTTCGGGCGGTGGGACCTGGGCGACCGCCAGAGCGCTGCCGAGGCGCTCGTGCTCAACCCGAAGGGCGGCGCCATCGCCATTTTCACCACCGTCCGCATCGTCTATACCACGGCCTCCGAAACGACGCTCAACGTGGGCGTGAACCGGTACCTGAACGTGGGGCTTTTCACGCCCGACAGCACCACGGGCCTGCCGCCGCGCCTGGGCGACGCGCTGCTGCGCATGAAGCAGAGCCCCGTGGCCCTCAACAGCATCGACAACACGCGCAAGTTCAACCTGCTGGGCGACCCGACGCTGCGCTTCGGCATCGCGCCCCTGCACGTGGCGATAGACGAGGTGGCGGGTGCCGGGCTGGATACGGCAGCGGCCCGCCTGCGCGCCCTCGACCGCGTCGTCGTGAAAGGGCGCGTGGTGAACGCCGACAGCACGACGGCCACGGGCTACGACGGGCGCGTGAGCCTGACGGTTTTCGACAGCGCCCGGCGCGTGCCGCTGCCCTACGTGCAGCACATGCCCACGCCCTACTACTTGCAGCAGAACGACCTCATCTGGCGCGGCAGCGTGGACGTGGCGGCGGGCCGCTTCCAGGCCACGTTTGTCGTACCCAAAGACATCTCGTACTCGAACGAGGCGGGCCGCATCATCGGCTACGCCCTGTCGGAGGCGGGGCAGCAGGCCGCCGGCAGCACCGAGAAGCTCGTCGTGGGCGGGTCGGTGCCGGCGCCGACCGACGACACGCGGGGGCCGCGCGTGCGCCTGTTCCTGAACGACACCACGTTTGTGGGCGGCGGCCTCGTGCCCCCCAGCGCCGACCTCATCGTGCGCCTGGCCGACGAGACGGGCCTCAACACGGCGGGCACGGGCGTGGGCCACGAGTTGCTGCTCGTCGTCAACGGCGACGAGCGCAACGCCGTGGACATCGGCGCGCTTTTCGAGGCCGACCCGGGCGCGTATGCCAGCGGGCAGGTGCGCTACGCCCTGCGCGACCTGCCTGCCGGGCCGGGCAGCGTGCGCGTGCGGGCGTGGGACGTGCTCAACAACTCGGGCGAGGCCGCCCTCGACTTCGTGGTGTCGGCCTCGGAAAAGCTCGACGTGAGCGGCGTGCTCAACTTTCCCAACCCCATGGTGGGCGGCACGCGCTTTGTATTCGGCCACAACCGCCCGGGCCGCGCGGCCCGCGTGCAGATCCGCATTTACACCCTCAACGGCGTGCCCGTCCGCACCCTGGAAAACTTCGAGACGCTGCCCGCAGGCGTGCTGCCCGGCGGGCCCGTGCAGGTGCCGTGGGACGGCCGCGACGCCGACGGCGACCGGCTCGCGGCGGGCATCTACCTCTACAAAGTGCGCGTCGAGGTGGACCGCGACGACGGCGGGCGCGACGTGGCCGAACGCATCGAACGCCTTGCCGTTGTGCGCTGAAAGATTCTACCGCTGAAAAACTTTTCCTCTTTACCCATGAAACGTATCTCCTTTTTCCTCGGCGCGCTCGTGCTGCTCGCCACCGCGCTGCCCGTCAGCGCGCAGATCGGGGGGGCCGCCGTGGTCTTCCTCATGATCGAGCCCGACAGCCGCGCCGCCGGCATGGGCAACGCCGGCGTCGCCCTCGCCGACAATGCCAACGCGACGTTCTGGAACCCGGCGGGGCTGGGCTTCCAGGAAGGCGCCTCCGTCGGCATCACCCACTCCAACTGGCTGCCCGAGTTCAACGCCAACCTGTACTACGAGTACGCCGTCGCCAAGTACAACCTGCCCGGCGTGGGCACCTTTGGCGCCCACCTGACCTTTTTCAACCTGGGCAAACACGACTGCGTGGACGACCTCAACCAGCCCTGCGGCCAGTTCCGCTCCTACGACATGGCGGCGGGCCTGAGCTACGGCAAAAAGATCACGGATCACCTGTCGCTGGGCACCGGCGTGCGCTTCATCTACTCCAACCTCGCCACGGGCGTCGAGGTGGCGGGGGGCGGCGAGGCCAAGGCGGGCGTGTCGGCGGGCGTGGACGTGGGCCTGCTCTACCGCACCAGCCCCATTGACCTGGGCGGCACGAAGACCACGCTCAGCGCCGGCTTCAACCTCGCCAACATGGGGCCGACCATCAAGTACATCGAAAAGCGCGACCCCATCCCCACGAGTATGCGCTTCGGGTGGGCCTCGACGTTCGAGTTCGACGAGTACAACTCGCTCACCCTCGTCAACGACTTCACGAAGGCGCTCTACCGCGTGCGCCGCGACAGCGTGGACGGCGAACTCGTCCGCACCGTTGACCCCTTCTACAAAGCCATCTTCTCGGCCTGGCGCCCCATCACCGTGGACCTGACGCCCGGCGTGGACGACGATCCCAAAAAGCTCAGCGTGCTCGACCAGCTCGTCATCGGGCTGGGCGCCGAGTACTGGTACAACAAGCTGTTTGCGCTGCGCAGCGGCTATTTCTACGAGAACCCCTACAACGGCAACCGCAAGTTCGTGACGCTGGGCGCGGGCATCCGCTACAACATCGTCGGCGTGGACTTCTCGTACATCTACGCCCTCGAAGAAGGCAACCCCCTCGCCAACACGCTGCGCTTTTCCCTCCTGATTGATTTGTAGGGTTGTTGGAG
>CBDUCD010000164.1:0-6523 GCA_965365535.1 uncultured Rhodothermales bacterium
TATGGCAAGACGAGCGTCAAGTTCATCATCGCCGAGATCCTGCGGCAGCGCTTCAACGTGCTGGCCACGCCGTCGTCCTACAACACGCCGATGGGCATCTGCCTCGTCGTCAACAACCAGCTGCAGCCCGAACACCAGGTGCTGGTGCTGGAAATGGGGATGCGCTACCCGGGCGACATCCGCGAGCTGTGCGAGATTGCGCAGCCCGGCACCGCCGTGGTGACGAGTGTGGGCGTGGCGCACCTGGAAACGATGGGCTCCATCGAGGCCATCGCCGAGGAAAAAGGCTCCCTCCTGCGCTACATGAAGCGGGGCGGCACCGCCATCCTCAACGCCGACGACGCGCGCGTGCGGGCCATGACGGGCGCCGAGGGGCGGTCGCTGCGCGTGTCCGTCGAAGGCCGCGAGGCCGACCTGGTGGCGCGCGACATCCACTACGGCCCCGAGGGCGCGACGTTTACCGTCGCGGCGGGCGGCGAAACGGCGGTTTTCCGGACCAGGCTGCTGGGCGCGCACAACGTGCTCAACGTGCTGCTGGGCGTGGCCGTGGGGCAGGCGTTCGGGCTGCGCCTGCGGCAGATGGCCCACGCCGTGGCGCGCGTCGAGCCGGTTCCGCACCGGCTGGCCCTCAGGCACGAAAACGGCGTCAACGTCATTGACGACGCCTTCAACTCGAACCCCGTCGGGGCGCGCAACGCCGTCGAGATGCTGGGCCAGTTCACCGGCGGGCGCCGCGTGGTCGTGACGCCGGGCATGGTGGAGCTGGGCGACAGGCAAGAGGAAGAAAACCGCCTGCTGGGCCGCCACATCGCTCGCCACGCCGACCTGGCCGTGCTCGTGGGCGCCGTGCAGACGGCGCCCATCCGGTCGGGGCTGGCGCAGGAGGGCTTTCCCGAAGGCCAGATCCACGTGGCCGCCTCGCTCTACGACGCCCAGGACTACCTCAAAACCGTGCTGCGCCCCGGCGATACGGTGCTGTACGAAAACGACCTGCCCGACCAGTACGTGTAGGGGTTGGTCATTTGTCATTCGTCATTCGCAACTCGACCCTCGCCGCTCGCCACGGGTGGTTGGAGAGGGTGCCCGGGTGGGCGCCTGCTCGCCTATATTGAGGGCACCTGAGAAGTTCAGGTGAAGGCCCCGTTCCACCCAGCCTCCCATGCCGATGGCCCCCGCTCTACGCTTTCTGCCCTTCCGGCGCGCGGCCTGCGCCGCCTTTGCCCTTGCCCTCGGCGCCTGCGCCACCACGCCCGACGCCCTCGCGCCCGCGCCCGCCGCGCCGCCGCCTGCCCCCGAAGCCCCGCCCGCGCCGGCAGCTTCGGCCAGCGCCGACTGGGAGGTGCTGTTCGACGGCACCAGCCTGGACGCGTGGCAGGGCTACAAACAACCCGCCGTTGGAAAAGGGTGGCGCGTCGAGGACGGAACGCTGCACCTGGAGGCCGGCAGCGGCAGCGGCGACATCGTGACGCGCCAATCCTACGGCGACTTCGACCTGGAGATGGAGTGGAAAATCGCGCCCTGCGGCAACAGCGGCGTCTTTTACCGCGCCGCGCCCGGCGAGGAGGAAATCTACCACTCGGCCCCCGAAATGCAGGTGCTCGACGACGCCTGCCACCCCGACGCCCGCTTTCCCTCGCACCGCGCGGGCTCCAACTACGACCTCTACATGGGCAAGCCCGGCGTGGTGAAGCCGGCGGGCGAGTGGAACACGCTGCGCATCGTGGCGCGCGGGCCGCACGTGGAGCACTGGCTCAACGGGCAAGAGGTCGTAGCGTACGAGCAGGGCAGCCCCGAATGGCAGGCGCGCGTGGCCGCCAGCAAGTTCCGGGGCATGGCCGGCTACGGCAAGCGCATGTCCGGCCTTATCGGCCTCCAGGACCACGGCGACGCCGTGTGGTACCGCAACATCCGCGTGCGCCGCCTGTAGCGCCGGGCTGCCGCCGCCTCCGCCCGCCGTCCAACCCCAACGCCGATGTCCATGAACCGCCGCTTTTTCCTCTACACCGGTGCCGCCGCCCTCGGAGGCGTCGCGGCGCTGCGCCTGCCCCAAACGCTCATGGCCGCCCCCACCAACGCTGCCGTGCCCGCCAACCTCGGCGTGCAGATGTACACCATCCGCGACGTATTCCCCAACGACTTCGTGGGCGTCCTCGAGGCCATCAAAGGGATGGGCTACCAGTACGCCGAGTTTGCGGGCTACCACAACCGCCCGCCGCGCGTCGTCCGCGCCGTGCTCGACAGCGTGGGGCTGACCTCGCCCTCGGCCCACATCCCCCTCGAAGCGTTCCAGAACAACCTCGACGCGACGCTCGAAGACGCCCGGACGGTCGGCCACGAGTACCTCATCATCCCCTGGCTCGACCAAGCGCAGCGTCAGAAAATGGACGACTACCGGCGCTTTGCCGACCTGCTCAACACGCTGGGCGAAAAGGTAAAGGCGGCGGGGATGAAGCTGGCCTACCACAACCACGACTTCGAGTACGAGACCTTTGGCGGCGACACGCCGGCCTACGACGTGCTGCTGGCCGAGACCGACCCCGCCCTCGTGGCCATGCAGATGGACCTGTTCTGGACGGTCAACGCCGGCTACGACCCCGTCGCGTATTTCGGGCGCTACCCGGGCCGCTTCGCCCTTTTCCACGTCAAAGACCGCACCGCCGACGGCAAGATGGTGGACGTGGGCGCGGGCGCGATTGACTTTGCGCGCATTTTCGACCACGCCGACCAGGCCGGGCTGCGCTACGCCATCGTCGAGCACGACGAGCCGGGCGATGCCCTCCAGAGCTTGCAGCACAGCTACAGCTACCTGAAGGGCCTGCGCGGTGCGTGACGACGGGCCGCGCCGCCCGCGTTTTTCTGCTGCCATGACTGCACCCCTCAACCCTCCGGCTACCTTTGCACTCGTGGGCGCGGGCGCCACGGCAACGGTGCTGGGCGCGCGGCTGCGGGCCTGCGGTTTCACCGTCGCGTGCGTCGTAGGTCGCACCCTGCCCGGCGCCGAAACGCTGGCCGCCACGCTGGGCGCCACCGCCTCGACGCGCCTCGCCGACGCCCGCGCCGACGCCCTCGTGCTGTGCGTGCCCGACGACGCGCTGGCAGCCGTCGTCCGCGACGTCGCCCAGTCCCACGATGCGCTCGACGGCGTGCTCGTGCTCCACACGTCGGGTTCGCAGCCGGTGCGCGTGCTGGCGCCCCTGGCGGCGCGGGGCGCGTACGTGGCCGGCTTCCACCCCGCGCAGTCGCTCACGCGCGCGACGCCCCACACGGCCCTCGAAGGCGCGTGCGCGGGTATTGAAGGGCAGGAGCCCGCCCTGGGCGCTGCCCGCCACCTGGCCGAAAGGCTGGGCATGGTGCCGCTCACCATCCGGCTGGGCAGCAAGTCACTTTACCACCTCGCCCTCGTGCTCGTGAGCAACTACACCGTGACGCTGGCCGCGCTTGCCACGGAAGTGCTCGAAAGCGCCGGGATGGACGCGCGCGACGCCGGGCGGCTGCTCCACCCGCTGCTCGCCGGCACCCTCGTCAACCTGGAAAAGCAGGCGCCGGGCGAGGCCCTCACCGGCCCCATCGCGCGCGGCGACGTGGAGACGGTGCGGCGCCACCTGACGGCGCTGCGCGCCACGCTGCCCAAACTCGTCCCCGTCTATGCCGCCCTCGCCGCCGAGACGACGCGGCTGGCCGTGGGCGCCCGCCGGCTGGGCGCCGACGAGGCCGACGCGCTTCTCCAAAAGCTCCAGGAAGCACTCTGACGCCGGGGCAACCCCCGCGCCGCCCGCCGCGTTGCGCCCGCCATGACGCCCGACGCCCTTTCCACCCTGCTTGCCACCCCCGACGCCCTGCTCAGCGCGCAGTGGGAAAAGGTGCAACGCTGGCTCGCCACGCGCTTTGGCCGCGACGCCGTGGGCATCGAAGCCATGCTGTTTCTGGCCGGCATCCAGCAGAGTGGGGGCGGGTACCATCCCAAGATGGAGAAAGAGGCCAAGCAGGACACCATCATGGCGGGCACGTGGGCCGCCTTCGAGACCATCGGGCTGTACCGGCAGGACGCCGACGGCCAGTGGCACCGCACCGCCGACCTGCCCGATCTCGACCTCGACGCGCAGGAAAAGCTGCTGCGGCTGGCCCTCGTCCGCTACTTCACGCCCTTTCTCGACGCGCCCCCGCACCCCGCGCCCGTCTCGACAGCCGAGCCCGACCCTTTCCAACGCTAACCCCTTTCTGCCGCCCGTGCAACGCCTTTTCCTCTTTGCCGCGCTCGCCCTCGCCGCCTGCACCGGCACGTCGGCGCAGGAGCCGCCGCTGCCCGCTACCAACTACTACGCCATCGACACGCCGCAGGGCCGCATGGTGGTGCGCCTGTTCGACGACACGCCCATCCACCGCGACAACTTCAAAAAACTTGTCGCCCAGCAGTTCTACGACTCGACGCGCTTTCACCGCGTCATCGCCGGCTTCATGATTCAGGGCGGCGACCCGCTCTCGAAAGACGCCAACCTCTACGACGACGGCACGGGCGGGCCGGGCTACGACCTCGCCCCCGAGATCGGGCGGCACTACCACGTGCGCGGCGCCCTTGCCGCCGCCCGCGAAGGCGACGACGTGAACCCGCAGCGCCGCTCGTCGGGCAGCCAGTTTTACCTCGTACAGGGCATCCCGCTCGACAGCCTCACCCTCGGCCAGATGCGCGACTACCTCAGGCAGGCCACGGGCGACGCGGCCTACGACTGGCCCGACAGCGTGCGGGCGCGCTACCTTGCCGAAGGCGGCTACCCGCCGCTCGACGGCCAGTACACCGTTTTCGGCGAACTCGTCGAGGGCTTCGACGTGCTCGACAGCATCGCCACGATGCCCACGGGCCGCGTGATGGGCGTGGGCAGCCCCACGATGGACCAGCCCCCCACGCCCGTGCCCATGACGGTTCGCCCCGTCGAGCGGTAGCGGGGTGGTGGGCCGGGTGGAGCGGCGATGCGACGGGCGGGGGCGAACGGCGCGCGGCAAGGTGCAGGGCACGATAGACGGCGTCCCGACGGCTCCCTTCCCTCCTCCCGCTGCCCCCTCATTCCCCTGCCCGGCCTCCTGCCTCTGCTCCCCTCCGCCCTCCACAACTACCTCGCCACCCCGCCACCCCCATGACCGAACAGGAACGCATCCGCCGCGAACACCGGGACGCCCTCGCCGCGCTGGGCATCGAGCCGTACCCGGCGGAGGGGTGGGACGTTACGCATCGTGCCGCCGCCATCCAGAGCGCCTTCCGCGACGACGAGCACCAGCCCGCCGGCGACGCGCCCGGCCCGTTCCACGTCTCCCTCGCCGGGCGCATGATGCGGCTGCGCGTGATGGGCAAAGCCGCCTTTCTCGACCTGACCGACGCGAGCGGGACGGTTCAGGTGTACGTCCGCCGCGACGATTTGCCCGAGGGCTTCTACAACGGCGTCGTCAAAAAGCAGCTCGACATCGGCGACTTCGTGGGCGTCGAGGGGTGGGTGTTCCGCACCAAGCTGGGCGAGGTTTCCGTCCACGCCACGCGCCTGGCCCTGCTCGCCAAAAGCCTGCGGCCCCTGCCCGTCGAAAAGGAAGTTGAAACCGAGGACGGCGAAAAGCGCGTGTTCAACCCCGTTTCCGACAAGGAATTCCGCTACCGGCAGCGCTACGCCGACCTGGCCCTCCACCCCGACGTGCGCCACGTTTTCCGGCAGCGCGCCCGCATGATCAGCGCCCTGCGGCAGTTTCTCGACGCCCGCGACTACGTCGAGGTCGAGACGCCCGTGCTCCAGCCCGTCTATGGCGGCGCCGCCGCGCGCCCCTTCACCACGCACCACAACGCCCTCGGGATGCCGCTTTTCCTGCGCATCGCCGACGAACTCTACCTCAAAAAACTCATCGTGGGCGGCTTCGAGGGCGTGTACGAAATCGCCAAAGACTTCCGCAACGAGGGCCTCTCGCGCTTCCACAACCCCGAGTTCACGATGCTCGAACTCTACGTGGCCTACAAAGATTATGCGTGGATGATGGAACTCGTCGAGGAAATGGTCGAGCACGTCGCCCTCACCCTCCACGGCACGACGGACATCGAGGTGGGCGGGCAGACAGTTTCGTTCCGGCGCCCGTGGCGGCGCATTCCTCTTTTCGACGCCATCGCGGAAAAGACGGGGCTGGCGCTGCGCGGCAAAGGGCGCGACGAACTCGCCGCCGCCGCCCGCACGCTGGGGCTGGACGTGGACGCTTCGATGGGCGCGGGCAAACTCATAGACGAGATTTTCGGCGCGACTGTCGAGCCGCACCTCATCCAGCCCACGTTTATCACCGACTACCCCGTCGAGCTGTCGCCGCTCGCCAAAAAGCACCGCACCGAGGCGGGCCTCGTCGAGCGCTTCGAGGCCATCTGCAACGGCAAGGAAATCTGCAACGCCTTTTCCGAACTCAACGACCCCGACGACCAGCGGGCGCGCTTCGAGGCGCAGGCCCGGCTGCGCGCCGGCGGCGACGAGGAGGCCATGCAGGTGGACGAGGACTTTCTGCGCGC
>CBDUCD010000165.1:0-6479 GCA_965365535.1 uncultured Rhodothermales bacterium
TCTGCACCATTGCCTGCCCCTACGCCCGCCTCCAGTCGGTTCTGCTCGACCCCGAATCCCTCATCGTCTCCTACGACCCCGTGCGGGGCGAGCCGCGCGCCCGGCGATCCAAAAAGAAGATTGCCGAGGAGCAGGCCGGCCTGCGCCCGCCGCTGGGCGACTGCGTGGACTGCTACGCCTGCGTGCGCACCTGCCCCACGGGCATTGACATCCGCGACGGCCTCCAGATGGAGTGCATTGCCTGCACGCAGTGCATAGACGCGTGCGATTCGATCATGGACGCCGTCGGCAAGCCGCGCGGGCTGATCCGCTACACCAGTGAAAACGCCCTCGCCGGCCTCAGGTCGCGGCTGCTGCGCGGGCGCACCGCGCTCTACGGAACCCTGCTCGTGGCCCTGCTGACGGGCTTCACGACGCTGGTGCTGACGCGCGCCGACCACGACGTGCAGATCATGCGGGCCGTGGACGCGCCCTTTATGACGCTGCCCGACGGGCGGCTGGCCAACCGGCTGCGCTTCCGCGTGCAGAACCACAGCGCCCAGGACCTGACGTTTACCGTCAGGACCGACGCGCCCGAGGGCGCCGAGGTGCGCATCGTGGGCGTCGAGCCGGTGCCCGTGGCCGCGCAGGCGACGGCGCGCGTCGAGGTGTGGGTGCTGTTCCGCCCCGAAATCGTCTCGGGCGGCCAGGCCGACGGGCGCTTTACCGTCGCGTTTTCCGACGGCTCGTCGCAGGTGCTCACCTTCCCGCTGCTCGCGCCCCAGCCATGAACCCGATTGCCCGAAAACTCCTCAGCCCCGGCCTGCTCTGGCCCCTGTTCATCGTCGCCCTGCTGGCGACGAGCGTGGGCATGAGCGTGTACGCCGTCGTGGCGGCGCACTCGGACGGCGGGGCGGCCACGGTGCCCGACTATTACAGCCGCGCCGCGCATTACGAGGACGAGGCCGAGGCCCGCGCCGCGAGCAGGGCGCTGGGCTGGCAGGTGGAGGTCGCGGTCGAAGGCCGGCAGGCGAGTGGCCTCTATCCCCTCGTCGTCACCTTTGGCAGCGCCGACGGCCTGCCGCTGCCGGGCGTCGAGGGCGCCGTGGCGCTGCAACGCGTGCAGGACGCCGCGCCGCGCGTGACGCTGCCGCTGCGGGCGCTGGGCGAGGGGCGCTATGCCGCCGACGCGCCGTTTTCGGGCCGCGGGCTGTGGGACGTGCACGTGACCACGCGCGCCCCCGCCGCCTTTAGCCGCACGGTGCGCGTCGAGGTGCGGTGATGAAGGCGCTGGCAGACGCTCCGCGCCGTGAAGCCCCCTCGCCCCTGCTGGCCTGCGCCCACTGCGGCCTGCCCGTGGGCGATGACCCCATCGGCGACGGCCCGTTTTTCTGCTGCGCGGGCTGCCACACCGTTTATGGCGCCCTGCGCGAAAGTGGGCTTGGCGCGACGTTTTACCGGCTCGGCGGCGACGCCCTCCGCCCTGCCGCGCCCGTAGATGCCGACAGGTACGCCGCCCTCGACGCGCCGGACGTGGTGGCGCGCGTGGTGCGCTTCAGCGGCGACGGCCTCGCCCGCGCCACGCTCCACGTCGAGGGCGTGCACTGCGCCGCGTGCGTCTGGCTCGTCGAGCGCCTGCCCCACACCGTCGTCGGCGTGCAGTCGGCCCGCCTCAACCTGACGCGCGGGCGCCTGGAATTGGCCTACGACCCGGCGGCGGCGTCGCTGTCGGGCGTGGCGCGGTGGCTGGCGCGCTTTGGCTACCGCGTCGTGCCAGCCCCCGGCGACGGCGCTACTGCCGGGCTGGGCGAGGAGCGCCGCCTGCTCGTGCGCATGGGCATCTCGTGGGCGCTCGCGGGCAACGCCATGCTGCTGGCCTTCGCGTTTTACGCCGGCCTCGACGCCGCCCACGACGCCGCGCTCACCACGTTTGCGCGCGGCATCAGCCTGGCGCTCGCCACGGCGGCGCTGTTCGTGGGCGGCCCCCTGTTTTTCCGCCGCGCGTGGGCCTCCGTCGAGGCCGCCTTCCGCGCCCGCGACGCGCGCCTGCTCCACCTCGACCTGCCCGTCAGCCTGGGCATTCTGGGCGGCTACGGGCAAAGTGCGTGGAACACCATGGCGGGGGGCGGCGAGGTGTGGTTCGACTCGCTTCTCGTGCTGATGGCGGCCCTGCTGACGGCCCGCTGGCTGCACCTGCGCGCCCTGCGCCACGCCCGCGAAGCCGCCGACCGGCTGCTGACGCTGCTGCCCACCCTCGTCACACGCGTAAATGCCGATGGACTGGAGGAAACCGTCAGCGCCGACACGCTCGCGCCGGGCGACGTGGTGCGCGTGCAAGGCGGCGACGTGCTGCCCGCCGACGGCGTCGTCGTCGAGGGCGCGAGCGCGCTCGACCGGTCGGTGCTGACGGGCGAGAGCGTCGCCGTCGAGGTCGAAAAAGGCAGCCGCGTCGAGGCGGGCGCGACGAACCTGCGGGCGCCCCTTTACGTGCGGGTCGAAGCTGCCGGCGCGGCCACGCGCGTCGGGCGCCTTCTCACCCTCGTCCAGTCCGGCGCCCAGACCACGCCGCCCCCCCTCCGCCTCGCCGACCGCGTGGCGCCCTTTTACGTGCTGGGCGCCCTCGTGCTGGCCGCCGGCGCCTTTGCCGTTCTCGGCCCCACGCACCCCGCCGAGGCGTGGGGGCGCGTCGTGGCCCTGCTCGTCATCACGTGCCCGTGCGCGCTCAGCATGGCCACGCCGCTCACGTACGCCGTCGCCATCGGGCGGGCGGCGCGGCGCGGGCTGTTCGTCAAGCACGAAGCCGCCCTCGACCTGCTCACGCACGCCACGGCCGTCGTGCTCGACAAGACGGGCACGCTTACCGAGGGGCGGCCCGTGCTGGCGCAGCAGCACGCCCTCGACGGGCGGGCGTGGCGCCTGGCCGCTGCCCTCGAACGCGAAAGCCACCACCCCATTGCCCGCGCGTTCAGGCACGCATTTCCCGCCGCCGCCACGCTGGCGCCCGCCCGCGGCGTGCAGCTCCACGCCGGCCTGGGGCTGGAAGGATGGGTGGAAGGCGTCCACGTGCGCGTCGGGCGCCCCCGGTGGGTGTTCGGGGCGATGGCGCCGCCCGACTTCGCCGACGCCCTCGACGGCATCGCGCGCGACGGCCTCACGCCGGTCGCCATCGCCCTCGACGGGCGCCCTGCCGCCCTTGCCGGGCTGGGCGATACGCTCCGCCCCGATGCCCGGGCGTTTGTCGAGGCGCTGGCCGCCGGGGGCCGCGAGGTGTGGATTTTGTCGGGCGACGCGCCCCACGTCGTCGCGCAGGCGGGCGCCGCCCTCGGGCTGCCTCGCGCGCGGTGCCGGGGCGGGCTGATGCCCGAGGACAAGGCCGCCGCCGTGGCTGCCCTCGCCCGCACGCACACCGTCGTCATGGTGGGCGATGGCGTCAACGACGCCGCGGCGCTCCAGGCCGCCCACGTGGGCGTGGCCGTGGCCGGCGGCACGTCGGTCAGCATCGTCGCCGCCGACGTGTTTGCGACGGCGCCGGGGCTGGCGCCCCTCGAAACGCTGCTGCGGGGCGCGCGGCAGGCGTCGGGGCGGGTGCGCGCGCTGCTGGCGTTTTCCATCCTCTACAACGTCGCCGGCGTCGTGCTGGCGCTGGGCGGCTTCGTGACGCCCCTCGTGGCCGCCGCCGCCATGCCCCTCTCGTCCCTCACGGTCGTGGCGGGCGCCATCGGGCAGGGGGCGTTTTCTGCGCGCAAGCCATGAACATCCTGTACCTTCTCATCCCCGCCGCCCTGCTGCTGGCCGGGCTGGGCGTGTGGGGCTTCCGCTGGGCCGTCCGCTCGGGCCAGTACGACGACACCGAGGCCCCCTCTTACCGCCTGCTTCAAGACGACGAAACGCCTGACCTCAACCCATGACGCCAACGCTTTCCCGGACGGCCCGCCCCGTCCTGCTCTCGCCCACCGCCGCCCGCCCCGCCGACGCGCTCCACACCACGTTTTCGTGGCGCGCCGAACCTGCCCGCGACACGCGCCTGCAGGTCAGCACCAGCCGCCACTTCGACACGCTCGTGTGCGACGTGCCCACGCGCGGCCTCACCCAGCTTACCCTCGACCGCGTGCTGCCGCGCCTGGGCCAGACGTACTACTGGCGCGTGGGCACCGACGGCGCCTGGAGCGCCCCCGCGGCCTTTGTGGGCGCGACCGACGAGGACGTGCAGCAGTGGGAGTGGGCCCGCCACGAGGAGCAGCTCCGCCAGCACAACGACGCCCGCCGCATTGCCGAGGCCGGCGGCACGGGCCGCGCCACGCCCGCCGTTATCCGCGAAGAGATGGAGGCGCCTTTTCAGGTCAGCAGCACCTCGCGCACCGAGGCGCTGCTGTGGACGTACCTCATCATCGTGGGCTTTGCCGCCGTGGTCGTGCTCGTCGTGCGGGCCGCCGCCTGAAAGCCCGGCACATTTAACATTGAGGTAACGTGCGCGGCCCGCCGCCGTGCGCTATCGTTCGGCTAACAGGCCCGCCCTCTCATGGCTACCCTTCCTTCCTACGAGGAGTTCATCCAGACCCTCGCAGACGCCCACGCGGACGTGCAGCACCCGCACGAGGTAGATTTCTTCCTGCTTTTCCCCTCCGAAGCCGCCGCCCGCGAAGCCGCCCGGCGCCTTGCCGACCGGGGCTTTGCGGCCAACCTCGAAGCCAGCACCATGCCGTGGTGGCAGCGCCTGATGCGCGGCTCGATGTGGTGGTGCCACGCGCACGCCGCCCTCACCCCCGCCACCGACGAAGGGCAGCAGGCCGTCGCGCTGATGGTGGAGGTGGCCGGCGAGATGGGCGGCCACTACGACGGCTGGGCCGCCTCGCCCGCCTGACGCCCGTCCCTTCGCCGCCTCTTCACTTGAACCCGGCCCGCTTGCTGCGTACCCTGCGTTAACCACAAGGTTAAATCAGATGGGCAGCGCGTGAAAGGTCAGCCGGTAGATTCCGACGAGGGAACGGAGGCGCGCCTTCTCGAGGCCGCGCACCGCGTGTTCATGCGGCGTGGCACGGCAGGCGCCCGCACGCAGGAAATCGCCGACGAAGCGGGCGTCAACAAGGCGCTGCTGCACTACTACTTCCGCTCCAAGGAAAAGCTGGCCGAGGCCGTGTTTCTGCGGTCGGCGCGGCTGCTGTTTCCGCGCATGTTCGGGGTGCTCGGCTCGGGCCTCGGCCTGCGCGACAAGCTGACGCAGGCGGCGACGATTGAGATGGAGGTGATCGAGGCCAATCCGTTTCTGCCGGGCTACGTGCTGTCCGAGCTCCAGTACCGGCCCGACCGGCTCGCGGCGCTGCTGAGCGAAACCGGCGTGGCCGCGCCGCAGCGCCGCGCCGCCCTCGACACCCTCCAGGCCCAGATAGACGCCGAGGTGGAGGCCCATCGCCTGCGCGCGGTGCGGGCCGAAAGCGTGGTCGTCACCCTCATCTCGCTCCTGATTCTGCCCCACGTGGCGGCGCCCCTCATCGCGGTCCTTGTAGGCCCCTCCTCCCCACCCGCCCCGCCCGACCGGCAGGCGCGGGCGGCGGCGCTGGCCGACTTCGTGCTGCGCGGCTTCGCCCCCTGACGCCGGCGCTTTTCCATCCCCTCTCGCCTTTCCACGCCCATCCATTAACCCGTTGGATAAACCATGCAGACCATGCTGACGCGCGGCACGATGCAGGCGGTGCTGCTGTGCCTGCTGGCCGGCAGGGCAGCGGCGCAGACCGATACGCTGCAACTCGGGGCGGTGCGGGCGGCAGCGGTGGCGGGCGATGCGCGCGGGGCGCAGCCCGGCGTGCTGGCGCGGGCGTCGGCCCTGCGCGTGGGGGCGCTGCGGGCCGCGCGCCTGCCCCAGCTCACCCTTGCCGCCGAGGGCACGTTGCAGAGCGACGCGCCCGACCTGGGGGCGCGGCTGCCCGTGGGCGGGCTGGCGGTGCCACGCGAGCAGTACCGCGCCGAGGCGGGCGTCGAGTGGCTGCTGTTCGACGGCGGGCAGACGGCGCGGCAGGTGGCCGCCGAAAAGGCGCGGCTGGCCGAGGGCCTCGCCGGCGTCGAGGCAGCCCTCTACCCCGTCCGCGAGGCGGCCACCGAAGCGTTTTTCGGCACGCTCCTGCTCGACGCCCAGCAGCAGACGCTGGCCCGCACCGCCGATGCCCTGCGCGCCCGGCTGGACGTGGTGCAGGTGCGCGTGCGCGAAGGCGCCGCCCTCGACGCCGACGCCGCGGCCCTCGAAGCCGAACTCATCCGCACCCAGCAGCAGCAGGACGAGGCGGCGGCCCAGGCCCGTGCCGCCCGCCGCGTGCTGGCCGACCTGACGGGCCTCGCCATCGGCCCCGACACCCCTTTTGCCCTGCCCGCGCTGGACGAAGCGGCGGCTCTCGTGGCGGCGATGGACACGGCGGCGGTGCTGCCCCGGCAGCGCCCCGAACTCGCCCGCTTCGACCGTCAAGCCCAGCGCGCCCGCGCCGAGGCCCGCGCCATCGCCGCCCGTACCC
>CBDUCD010000166.1:0-6470 GCA_965365535.1 uncultured Rhodothermales bacterium
ACCAGCGGCTGGATTGCTGGCGCCACTGCGTGTCCCGCCTTCGCGGGGATGACGATTTGCAGGGCGGGGAAGACGAGTAAGGGAATGCGCTGGTAATTGAGCGACCTGGTATTAGAGTCTGTCTATGAAGGGATTAAGGGGCTGTCTGCCTGTTCCCTCTCCCCCCGGGAAGAGGGTTAGGGTGAGGGGGAAAAGGCCCATTTCGTTCTCTTACGGACACTCACCATTCGCCGCTCGCCATTGCCGACCGTCACTTTCCAGCGGGGGCGCCCAGCAGGGCGGCGGCCTCGGCACCTTGCGCGGCGACGGGGCCGAAAGCCGACGTGTCGGGCCACGTCCACGACTGCCACTGGCCGCGCGTGAAGTCGGGAAAGGCGGCAGGCTGGCTGCCGCTCGCGTTCGACTGCTCGGTCAGGTCAATGACGGCGCTGAGCGTGGCGGCGTCGTACACGTTCATGTCCGTCGGCAGGCCGTTTCGCAGGCAGTAGATGAGGCGCGCGTCCTCGAGGTAGTCCATGCCGCCGTGGCCGTGGTACTCGGTGTCGGCGTCGCGCACGGCGTGCCAGAGCGGGTGGTCGAAGGCGTCGTAATACGCCTCCATGTCGTCCCAGCCGTGGCCCTCGGTGCGCCCTTCGAGGTGGACGCGGTCGGGGTAGCCCTGCACGATGCCCCTTGTGCCCTGCACCAGGTGGATGCGGCTGTAGGGGCGCGGCAGGTTGGTGTCGTGGCTGAGGAAAACCGTCTCGCCGCGCGCCGTCTTGATGAGGCTCGTGTTCACGTCGCCCAGCCGGTAGCGCTCGCGGCGCTTGGGGTGCCCCTCGGGGTAGTGGCTTTCGGCCCACTGCTGCAACCCGCGCGAGGGGCTGCTCATCGAAACGAGGTAGTCGAAGCGGTTGCCCCGGTTGATGTCGAGACTGTTGGCGACAGGCCCCAGCCCGTGCGTCGGGTACAGGTTGGCGTCGCGGCGCTCGGCCCAGGCGCGGCGCCACAGCCCCTCGCCCTCGTCGGCAAACTTGATGTCGCGCAGGTCGTGGAGGTAGCCGCACTCGGCGTGGACGAGGTCGCCCAGCAGGCCGCGCCGCACGAGGCTGAGCGCGAGCAGCTCGGGGCGGTCGTAGTTGCAGTTTTCCATCATCACGCAGTGGCGCCCCGTCTTTTCGGCCATCTCGACCAGGGCCCAGCACCCCTCGATGGTGGGCGCGGCGGGCACCTCCGTGGCGGCGTGCTTGCCGTTCTGCATGGCGGCCAGGCAGACGGGCACGTGCCACTGCCACGGCGTCGCGGTATAGACGAGGTCCACGTCGGCCTCGGCGCACAGCCGCTCGAAGTCGCGCTCGCCGCGTGTGTAGAGGGTGGGCGCCGGGTGGCCCGCGTCCTCGATGATTCTGGCGGCCCGCGCCGCGTGGCCCGCGTCAATGTCGCAGACGGCGGTGATGAGGGCGCCGGGGATTTCGACGAGGTTCTCGACGTGCGCCGTGCCCATGCCGCCCACGCCCACAAACCCGATGCGGACGGTTTCGAGGGGCGGCGCGGCCAGAAAAGCGCGCGGCGGCAGGGCGGGCGCGGCAGGCCACGCGGGGGCGGACGGCGCGCCTTGCAGCGCCAGCGGCGCCAGCACCGCGCCGCCCAGCCCGGCGCCCGTGGCGTGCAGAAAGCGCCGGCGGCCCGGCGAGTGGATGGGGGCAGAGCGGCGGGAATGCGAGTGGGCCATAGCGGGGAAAGGTTGCGTGGAAAAAGCGCCGGGCACCGCAGCGCCGGCTACTCGAACGTGAGGCGCGGCCACAAACGGGCGATAAGCGCAAAGGCACCCGCACTCAGCAGGGCAAACAGGACGCCCGGGGTGGTGCGCCCGTAGAGCAGATAGCCCGTTGCAAAGAGGGCCGAATAAACGCCGATGACGGCGGCGAAAAAGCACGTCAGCGAGGCCGTGAAGTCGGTGCGGGGCCGCTCGGCGGTGCTGCCCATGCGCGCCCGCACGGGCGCCCAGCCCGGCCCGATGGGGCGGATGCGGCGGTAGAAGTTTTCCAGCACCGCCTCGCTCGTGGGCGGCGTGAAATAGACGACGACGAGCCACGAAACCGTCGTCAGGGCCACGCCGGCGATGAGTTGCTGCCAGTCCGCCAGCCCGAAGGCCGGCTCGAAGCCCATCCGCCCGGCAAAGAAAAACACCAGGGCCACGGCAAACGAAACCACCATGCCCGTGATTTCGGCGGCGGCGTTGATGCGCCACCAGAACCAGCGCAGCAGCAGCAGCAGGCCGGTGCCCGCGCCCACCTGCAACAGGATGTTGAAGGCTTGAAGCGCGTTTTCGAGCAAGAGCGCCAGCCCGCACGCCAGCACCATCAGCACGACCGTCGAGAGGCGGCCCATCCACACCTGCTCGCGCTCGCCCGCGTCGGGCCTGAAAAAGCGCACGTACACGTCATTCACGACGATAGACGAGCCCCAGTTGACCTGGGTGGACATCGTGGACATGTAGGCCGCCGCCAGGCTCGTCACCACGATACCGATGAGGCCGGCGGGCAGCAGCGTCATCATGGCCGGGTACGCCAGGTCGTTGCGCACCACGGCGGCGGCCACGTGCGGAAAGCGCGCCTGGATAGAGGCCAGGTCGGGGAAAATGATGATGGACGAGAGCGCCACGAGAATCCACGGCCACGGGCGGAGCGCGTAGTGGGCCACGTTGAAAAACAGCGTCGCCCCGACGGCGTGCTTCTCGTTTTTGGCCGACAGCATCCGCTGCACGATGTAGCCGCCGCCGCCCGGCTCGGCGCCCGGGTAGTACACCGACCACCACTGCACGGCCAGCGGAATCACGAAAAGGGGCACGAGGACGTTGGCGTCAATGGTGCCGAAGTCGGGCAGAAACGCCAGAAAAGGCTGCACCTCGGGGTGGGCGATGAGGCCCGAAATCCCGCCCACCTCGGGCAGCCCGAGAATGTAGATGGCCGCCCCGATAGAGCCCGTCATGGCCACGCCGAACTGGAACAGGTCGGTCAGCAGCACGCCCGTGAGCCCGCCCAGCGCGCTGTACACGACCGTCACGCCCGCCGCCACGACGATGGTCTGGAGGGGCGACCAGCCCATCATCACGCCGCCGATTTTGATGGCCGCCAGCGTCACGGTGGCCATGATCATGACGTTGAAAAAGACGCCCAGGTAGATGGCGCGAAAGCCGCGCAGAAAGGCCGCCGCCTTGCCCGAGTAGCGCAGCTCGTAGAACTCGATGTCCGTCAGCACGTCGCTGCGGCGCCACAGCTTGGCGTAGAAAAAGACGGTCAGCATCCCCGTCAGCAGAAACGCCCACCACGCCCAGTTGCCCACCACGCCGTTCGTGCGGACGATGTCGGCGACGAGGTTGGGCGTGTCGGTCGAAAACGTCGTCGCCACCATCGAGACGCCCAGCAGCCACCACGGCATCTGCCGCCCGCCCAGGAAAAACGCCGAGAAGCCGCTACCGGCGCTCCGCGACGAGTACAGCCCGATGCCGAGCGAGATGGTGAAAAAGACGACGAGGATCGCCCAGTCCAGGCCGGAGAAGTACATGGATGAAAAGGGTGAGGGGGATCGGGAGGCGCCATCCGGCAGGGCGGAAGGGGCGCGCGAGCGGTCCCATGATAGGGGCAACAGCGCCCCGTACCGGCCCCCATCGTTAGAGAAATGCGCCGGGGCGGCAGGCTACGTGGCGACGGGCCGCAGCAGCACGCGCCGGTTGATCCACAGCAGCACAAAGGGCGGCGCCACGAGCAGGCACGCCGCGAGGGCGGCCACGTACGGATTGGCCTCGTTGAGAAAGGCAAAGACTTTCAGCGGCAGCGTCTGCACCTTGCCCTGCCCCACGAGAAGGGTCAGCCCGTACTGAAACCACGAAATCAGGAACGTCTGGAAAAAGCACAACAGCAGCAGGCCGCGCGCCAGGGGCACCGTCACGCGCCACGCCACCACGCGCCGCCCGGCGCCCAGCGTGCGGGCGAGGGCCTCGTAGCCAGCCACGCGCTCCGTCCAGAACGCCGTCAGAAACACGGTGCTGAAGCCCAGGGCAAAGATGAGCTGGGCCACCACCACGCCTCCCCACGTGCCCGCCAGCCCCAGCCGCAGAAACAGGTACATCAGGCACACGCCCAGCATGACGGGCGAGAGCACAAAGGGCGCGTACGCCAGAAACAGCCACAGGCGGCGGCGCCGGGCGCGCTGCACGAAGCGCGCGGCGGCAAAGCCCCCCGCCGTCGCCCCCAGCGCCACCGTTGCCGACAGCCCGACCGACAGCCCGAAGCTCGCGCCCAGGCTGCCGCCCCCTACGGCCTGCCACCACCGCAGCGTCCACGCCGACGGCCACGCGCTACCGGCGGGCCACTGCTGCACGAACGAGAGCAGCACGAGGTAGAGGGCCGGCAGCACGCACAGCACCCCCACCCCCAGCGCCAGCGCCGTTTTCCAGCGCGCCGCCCTCACGCGTCCACCCCGCCCAGCCGGAACAGCGCGCCCAGCCCGCCCAGCACCAGCCCGGTGTAGGCGAGGGCGACGACGAACGCCTCGGGCTTCTGCCCGATGTCGAACAGGGCAAACTTGCGCATGGCGAGGACGGACAGCATCTGCGGCGACTGCCGGTCGAGCAGGAGCGGGATTTCGTACGAGCCCAGCACGGCCACGAACAGCAGCAGCAGCGCGGGCGCCGCGCGCCGCAGCAAAACAGGCACCGTCACGCGCCAGAGCACCTGCCGCGCCCCCGCCCCCAGCGACCGCGCCGCCGCCGCCAGCTCGTCCAGGTGCTCCTGCCCGTAGAGCTGCACGAACAGAAGGGCGAAAAAGGGCAGCGCCAGCCCCACGTGCGCGACGAGGATGCCCACGCCCCACGCGTCGTGGACGAGGTTGGGCAGGGGCTGCCCCGCCGCCAGCAGCCCCACGGCGCGCGCCAGCCGCGACACGGTGCCGAAAGGCGACAGGGCCAGAAACACGACAAGCGCCGCCGCCGTGGCGGGAAAGGCCAGGGGCAGGTGCAGCACCGTTCCCAGCGCCGTCGCCTCGACGTGGCGGCGCAGCGTGAGCGCGAGCGCCAGCCCGCCCACGAGCGTCGCCGCCGTCGCCGCCGCGGCGAGGTAGAGCGACCACGCCAGCGACGCCCACAACGCGCCGCCCCCGAAAAGCGCCATCCAGTAGCGGCCCGTCCACCCCCGCGCCAGCAGCCCCACGGCGCCCACGCTGTAGAGCGCGGCGTACCCCAGGCTGAACAGCAGCGGCGCCAGCACGACGCCCCCGAACAGCACCGCGCCCGCCAGCGCAAACGGGTCGCGGGGGCGATAGGCGTTACCGGAGAAAGGCGTCACGGAGGAAAAGCGATACGGCCTTCAGGCGAGGGCGTCCAGCAGAATCTGCGCGGGGTGGAGGGGGTGGCGGGCCGTCGTGTCCCCGATCTGGGCGCGGCAGCTCGTGCCCGCCGCGGCGATAATCGTGTCGGGCGCGGCGGCGCGGACGGCGGGCGCCAGCCGGCGCTCGGCCATCTTGAGCGAGACGGCGACGTGCTCGGCCTCGTACCCGAACGAGCCGGCCATGCCGCAGCACGACGCGTCTATGAGGGACACGCTGTAGCCCGGCAGCGCGAGGGCGGCCAGGGCGCCTTTCGTGCCCGCGAGGGCTTTCTGGTGGCAGTGCCCGTGTAGCAGCACCTTTTTCTTTTCCCCCTTCCACCGCACCCCGTCGAGCTGGCCGGCGGCGGCCACCTGGGCCACGAAATCCTCGAACAGCAGCGACTGCGCGGCCAGCTTCCGGGCCCTGTCGTCGCCGGGCACGAGCGCCAGGAATTCGTCGCGGAAGGTGAGGATGCACGACGGTTCGAGGCCGATGATGGGCAGGCCGCGCGCGGCGTAGTCCATCAAGAGGTCGAGCGTCCGGTGGGCGAGGGCCTGCGCTTCTTTGACGAGTCCCTTCGACAGGTACGGGCGCCCGCAGCACGCCTCGGGCTTGTTGACAATCACGCGGAAGCCCACGCGGTCGAGAAAGCGCGCCGCCGCCTGCCCGATTTCGGGGTGGTTGTAGTTGGTAAACGTGTCGGCAAAGAGGACGACTTCGGGGCCGTCCTCGCGCCACGTCTGCTTTTTGAACCAGTCGGTAAAAGGTTCTTCGGCAAACGGCGGGAGCGGGCGGCTGGCCGTGATGCCCATCACCTTTTCCATGCGGCGCCGCGCCCAGCCCTGCCGGTTCGTCCAGTTGACGAGCCGGGCGCGGCGGCCCTTCAGGGCGCGGGCCAGGCGCGGCGCCTGGGCGAAAAAGCGCGTCCGCAGGGGGATGCCGTGCTTTTCGTAGTAGTGGCCCAGCCACTCGGTTTTGAGCTTGGCCATGTCCACGTTCGACGGGCACTCGGTTTTGCAGCCCTTGCAGGCCACGCACAGGTCGAGCACGTCGTAGAGGCGCTGGCTCGTAAAAGCGTCCGGCCCGGCCTGGCCCGACATCGCCATGCGGAGGGCGTTGGCGCG
>CBDUCD010000167.1:0-6445 GCA_965365535.1 uncultured Rhodothermales bacterium
GCCAGCCGTAGGCCCGCGCCAGCCGGTGCACGTCGTGGAGGGCGCGGCGGGCCGTGGCGGCGAGTTCGCCGAAGAGAAAGGCGGCGGGGTCGAAGCTCTCGGCCCAGCGGGTGCCGCACGCCGGGCACGCGAGGTCGAGCTGGATGAGGGCGAGGGGGTCGGCCTCCCCCATCCGCCTTTCGGCCTCGCGCCGCACTTCTTCGGGCCACTGCGCGGCGGGCGGCGCCACGAGGCACCTTTCCAGCAGCGCCACGCCATCGCCGCCCGTTTCCAGCAGCGCCATCAGGTCGGCGCCCGTGGGCAGGCGGAAGGTGTACGCCTCGCCGTCCACCACCACCTGCGTGGGCGCGGCGGGCGGCGCCGTCTCCAGCAGCGCCCGGGCGTCGAGGGCAAACTCGAGCTTTTCCCCGCACGCGGGGCACCGCGCCTCGCACGGCAGCGTGTTGCCGAACGTGGCGGCGCGGACCGCCAGCAGGCGCGCGTTGCGGGCGCCCACGGGCAGCGCCGCGAGCGCCTCGACCCTTTCGTCCGGGCACGCGGCAACCACGAGCGCGTGGGCGCGGTGGGCGGCAGGCACCGCGCGCGCGGTTTCCCACAGGCGCAGCGCGTCGGTGTCGGCAAAGGGCGTCATCAGGCGGCGGGCTCGACAAAGCTGGGCTCGGCGGGCTCCGTCACGTCGTAGTCGCGCTCCCAGCCCTCGTTTTCGAGCTTGATCATCTCGATGGCAATGGCCTCGCCGTTGGCGTCGAGTTCGGGCAGGGCCTGGTACTCGCTGACCCAGCACCGGAACACCTTGTAGGCTTTGGCAAGCTGCCCGGCCTCGTTGTAGAGTTCGATGATGAGGTCTTTGCGGAAGTCTTTCAGCGACACCTCGGCGCCCAGGCCCGACCCGTAGTTCCAGACCTTGTTGGCCCACTGCTCGAACTCGACGTCGTGCGTGACGCCGCGTTCGAGCGTGATGGCCTCGTACTCCGTGCGCCCGGGCGACTTGCGGCTCGTGCTCGGGTCGGCGCCGTCGCGGTGCTCGACCAGCTTGGTCGTCCGCTTGAGCGATCCCACTTTCGAGACGCCCGCCACGTAGCGCCCGTCCCACTTGACGCGGAATTTGAAGGTTTTGTAGGGGTCGAACCGCTGCGGGTTCACGGTGAACTGGGCCATGCGGATTGGGGAGTTGGGGTTGCGGATTGCGGAAAGGGGGATGGCGGGCATGGCGGGCGAACCACTCCATTCGCCCGGCGATTACCTACGTCTCGATCTGGCCGGCCATCTGCTGGATTTTGAGGACGACGAACTCGGCGGGCTTGAGCGGCGCAAAGCCCACGACGACGTTCACGACGCCCATGTTGACGTCGGTCTGCGTCGTCGTCTCGCGGTCGCACTTGACGAAGTACGCCTCGCGCGCCGACGTGCCCTGGAAGGCGCCCTGCCGGAAAAGGGACTGCATGAAGGCGCCCACGTTGAGCCGGATGGAGCCCCAGAGCGGCTCGTCGTTGGGCTCGAAGACCACCCACTGGAGGCCGCGGAACAGGCTTTCTTCGAGAAACAGCGCCAGGCGCCGCACGGGGATGTACTTCCACTCGCTGGCGAGGGCGTCGGCGCCCTGGAGCGTCCGCGCGCCCCACAGCACGCGCCCGAAGACGGGCAGCGTCCTGAGGCAGTTGACGCCGAGGGGGTTGAGGACGCCGTTTTCCATGTCGGTGAGGCGGTATTCGAGCGCCTGCACGCCGCGCAGCGTGGCGTCGGTGCCGGCGGGCGCCTTCCAGACGCCGCGCGTGGCGTCGGTGCGGGCGTAGAGCCCCGCCGCCGTGCCGCTGGCCGCGATGGGGCGCAGCAGAAAACCGTTGAGCGGGTCGGACACGACGGGGCGCGGGTAGTAGGTGGCCACGTTGCGGTGGCGCAGCGCGCCATTATCGCCCATCCACGCCTCCATCTCCTCCACGCGGTCGCGCGGGTTGCCGGGGGGCTGCGGCACGTCGAGAATGTAAAAGGCGCGCTCCTCCTCGCACAGCGTCGTGGCGGCGGCAAAGACGATACCCGCCGGGTTATCTCCCAGCCGCATCGTGTCGGGGATGGACAGGATGTTGAACAGGTCCACGTCGCGGAGGGCGTAGATGCCCGAGCGCGGGGCGGCGTCGCTGCCCATGAGGTCGGTGGCGCCGGGGAGGACGCCGTCTTCGCCGGCCTGCCCGGCGCCCTGCGCGCCAGCCGCCACGGTGCTGCCCAGCGCGTAGCGCTGCACATTTTCGGTCAGCCCCAGGTCGGTGGCCAGCGTGTCGCCGCCCGCGTCGGCAAACGTCAAGAGGTCGGCGTCGCCGCCGGCGCGGATGACGAGGCGCTGCTCGGTGTCCGCCGTGCCCGCCACCTGCACCGTCGCCCGGCTCAGGTCGAAGGCGTCGGGGGCATCGGGTGCCGCCGGCACGACGCGCCGCAGCGCCGTCTGCAGCGCCGCCGCCAGCGCCGACGCCCGCGTGATGGGCGTCAGGTCGAGCGTGATGGTGTACGCCTCGGCGTCCTGCGGCGTCACCTCGAGGGAGTGGTTGCCCGTGAGGGCCGTAAGGGCGGCGTTCGTGAGGTTGCCCGTGGTCGTGCCCGTGGCCGCCGGGCGCAGCGCCGGCGTGGGGATGCCGCTGAGGCGGATCAGGTTCGAGGCGCCCGCGACTACGTCGGCCAGCGCGGCGCCGGGCAGGAGGTTGGAAAACGACTCGACGGCCCCTGCCTCCTCACGCCCGTTTACCGTCCGCACCTCGGTCACGCGCAGGTTGAACGTGGTGGCCGGCGTGGGCGTGTTGTAATCGACTTCCACGCGGAGGGCATTGCCCCAGCGCCCTTCGTTGGCCGCCGTCACGGTCATCGCGGCGTTGCCGTTGCCATCCCCGAGCACGACCGAGGCGGCCCGCGCCGTGGCGCCCGCGCCTGCGTCCGTGTTGGTGACGCGCACCGCGTAGGCCTGCCCGCCGCCGTTCAGGAAAAACTGCTGGATGGCGTACGAGGCTTCGCTGTCCGCGCTCAGCCCGCCAAAGGTGCGCTCGAAGTCGCCATAGTTGAACAGGCGCACGGGCAGGTTGCGCGGCCCGCGCGGAAACGATCCCACAAACGCCGTGATGGACGTGGCGACGCCGCTGATGGTGCGCACCCCGCTGGGAATTTCTTCAACGTAAACGCCGGGGTAGGTGAGCGTGGATGGCATGGGGCAAACCAGGTTGAATGGACGGGGACGCGCAGGGGCGCAGGGCGCCCGGGTAGCACGGTGCGGGATGCTGAGAAAACAAGCCCTGAACAGGCGGCACGCGGCGCAAACACAGCCTAAAAAGGCACCGGGGCCGAAGGGGGGCGCCACGCCAGAACCATGTGGGGCAGGCGTGGCCAGACGCCGGGTAACTTAACTGCCCGGTGGGCTTGAAAAAATGGGGCGTTTGCCCTATGTATGCACGGCTGCGCAGGGGGTCTGTTTACTGTTGCCCGCCCCGGCGACGCGTTGTACTGCGCAGCAGCAGTAGGCTGTATAGGTAGATTATTTAGCCCCAGACTCCCGATGCCAACCCCTGCCGGGGACGTTCTCGTCCTCTCCGAAGCCGACCTGTGCGCGCTTGCCGACGTGCAGCAGGCCCTGCTTGCCCCGCTCTCGCCCCCCCTCGACGCCCACTTGCAGGCGTGCTGCCACGCCCTCGCGCGCCTCGTGGGCACCCCGCACACCGCCCTGGCCCTGAAAACCGGCGGCGTCTGGCACGTCACCTCCGACGGCGCGGCGCTTTTGCCCGACCTGCCGGGGACGGCGGCGGCGCCCGTGGCGTGGCGGGCGCCGGGGCTGCCGCCCTGCACGTGCATCGTCCACGTGCGCGAGGCGGAGGGCGAGGGCGCGCTGTACGCCGCCCTACCCGAGGCGCGGCCCGGGCAGGCGGCGGGCGCGCAGGCGCGGATGGACCTGCTGGCGCCGGCGCTGCGGGCGTGGGTGCGGTCGTGTGTGGCGCAGCAGGACGCGGCGGTGGCCCTTATCGGGCGGATGGGCGAACCCCTGGCCCTCTACAGCAGCGGCGGCACGCCCATCTGCCACAGCCACGCCTTCCGCCGCCTGCTGCGCGACGACCCCGAGGCGGAGGCCGTTTATGCCGAGGCAGCCCGGCTGGCACAGGCGCTGGCGCCACCCGCCGACGCCGCGGCGCCCCGCGCGGCGGCCGCGCAGACGCGCCTGCTGCGCACCCGCCACAGCCAGTACGAGCTGCACGGCAGCCGCTTTCCGTGCGCCCTGCTCACCCAGCCCGCCGCCCTCGTCCACCTGCGCGCCACGCGCACCCGGATGCCCTCGAAGGCGCGCCTGCGCAAGCGGCTCGGCCTCACCAGCCGCGAGGTGGAGGTGGCCCTCCTGGTGGCCGAAGGGCTGACGAGCAAGGAAATCGCCACGCGCCTCAACGTGAGCAGCAACACCATCCGGCGGCACGGCGAGCGCGTGCTCGAAAAGCTGGGCCTCCACGCCCGCGCCGGCGTGGCAATGGCCCTCATGCGCGAAGCCTGATTTTCGTTTCTTGGGGCCATGAACGTCCCCTCCCGCTTCCGCCGCTACACCTGCTGGGCGCTGGGCGCCCTGTTCGTCGTCGCCGGCCTGCTGCACTTCGTCATCCCCGGCACGTACGTCCGGGTGATGCCGCCGTACCTGCCGGCGCACCGGCTGCTGGTGCTCGTGAGCGGCTTTTTCGAGATCGCGGGCGGCGTGGGGCTGCTGGTGCCGCGCCTGCGCCGCGCCGCCGCGTGGGGATTGCTGCTGCTGCTCGTGGCCGTGTTTCCGGCCAACATCCACATGGCCCTCCACCCCGAAGTCGTGGGGTCGGGCGTGCCCCTGTGGGCGCTGTGGCTGCGCCTGCCCTTGCAGTTCGTGCTGATGGCCGCCGTGGCGTGGGCGGGAGGCGTGTGGCCCGTGCGGGCACGCGGGTAGCGGCGCTTATTTTGGGGCGTCCTGTTCCCTTCCGCCCCTCCAGCCGCCTCCCTATTTGAACGCTACGCTTGTCGCCATCGGCGCGTACATCCTCGCCCAGCTCGGCATCGGCGCGTACGTGTCGCGGCGCATCAAGACGGAGACGGACTACCTGCTGGCGGGGCGGTCGCTGGGCTACGTGCTGGGCACGTTCACCATTTTCGCCACGTGGTTTGGCGCCGAGACGTGCATCGGCGCGGCGGGGGCCATCTACACCGAAGGGCTTGCCGGCGGCCACGCCGATCCTTTCGGCTACGGGCTGTGCATTCTGCTCATGGCGGCGCTGTTTGCGCGCCCCCTGTGGAAGCGCGGCCTGACGACGCTGGCCGACCTCTACAAACAGCGCTACGGCGCGGGCGTCGAGAAGCTGGCCGTCGTCATCATGATACCGTCGTCGGTGCTGTGGGCGGGCGCGCAGATCCGGGCGTTCGGGCAGGTGATCGCGCACACGGGCGGGCTGGAGGTCGAAATCGCCATCACGGCGGCGGCGGCGGTCGTCATTCTCTACACCGTGTGGGGCGGCCTGCTGGCCGACGCGTGGACGGATCTCATCCAGGGCATCGCGCTTGTGGTCGGGCTGGTGCTGCTGCTCGTGTTCGTGCTGCGGGGCGAGAGCGGCGCGCTGCCCCGCGTGCTGGCCGACGGGGCGCGCCTCGACCCGTTCGCGGGGCGCGGCGTGCTCGAAAACCTGGAAGTCTGGCTGATTCCCATCTGCGGGTCGGTGCTGGCGGCCGAACTGGTTTCGCGTGTCGTGGCGTGCCGGAGTCCGCGCGTGGCGCAGCGGGCGTCGTTTCTGGCCGCCGGGCTGTACGTGTCCGCCGCCCTCATCCCCGCCCTCCTGGGACTGCTGGGCGCCCACCTCGTGCCCGGCCTGGCCGACGCCGAGCAGGTGCTGCCCTCGCTGGCGGCGCGCTACCTGCCGCCCGCCGTCGCCATCCTGTTCGCGGGCGCGCTCGTGTCGGCGATTCTCTCGACCGTGGACTCGACGCTGCTGGTGGCGGGATCACTCTTGTCGCACAACGTCATCGTGCCGCTGCGCAACCTCGACGAAAGCGAGAAGGTGCGCGTGGCGCGCCTGTGCGTGGCCGGCATTGGCGTGGTCGCCTACGCCCTCGCCCTTTCGTCCGAAAGCGTGTACGGACTCGTCGAGGAGGCGTCGGCGTTTGGCAGCGCGGGGCCGTTTCTGACGGCGGTGCTGGCGCTTTCGACGCGCTGGGGCGGCCCGCGTGCGGCGGCGGCGTGCCTCGTGGCGGGCGTGGGCGCGTGGACAGCGCTGGCGTACGTGCTGGCGGTGCCGTACCCGTACCTGGGCTCGCTCGTGCTGTCCTTTGCCGCGTATGCCATCGGCAGCCTTTTCGACCGGGCGCCGCGTGCCACCCCTGCCCCTGCATAACACGAAAAGGCCCCGGCTGTGTGTTGCCGGGGCCTCGCGTCCGCAGGGGCGAAAAAAGAACTATACCAAGTCGCTGCATTACCAGC
>CBDUCD010000168.1:0-6438 GCA_965365535.1 uncultured Rhodothermales bacterium
CTCTGCCCCGCCTGCGCGGGGATGATCCTACTGCTCCAGAGAGTCCGAACACGAGGCGAGCCTCTGCCCCGCCTGCGCGGGGATAGCCCCCTACTTCGGCGCGTTGCTTATCGAAACCACGCTTCGCGGTCGAGCGAGCGGTACTGGATGGCTTCGGCGAGGTGTTCGGGGCGGATGGCGTCGGCGCCGGCGAGGTCGGCGTGGGTGCGGGCGACTTTGAGGATGCGGTCGTAGGCGCGGGCGCTCAGGCCCAGCCGCTGCATGGCGTGGCGCATCAGGCCCTGCCCGGCGGCGTCGAGCGCGCAGTGCTGGCGGACGAGCCGGGCGTCCATCTGCGCGTTGCAATGGATACCGCGCCGACCGGCAAAACGCCCTGCCTGGACGCGGCGCGCCGCCACCACACGGGCACGCACGTCGGCAGAGGTTTCGCCGGCGGCGCGGCGGTTGAGCTCCTCGAACGGCACAGGCGTGACCTCGATGTGGAGGTCGAGCCGGTCGAGCAGCGGTCCCGAAATGCGGCCCAGGTAGCGCTGCACCTGGGGCGGCGCGCACGTGCAGGCGTGCTGCGGGTTGTTGAGGTGGCCGCACGGGCACGGATTCATCGAGGCCACGAGCATGAAACGGGCGGGGAACTCCACCGTCGAGCGCGCCCGCGAAATGGTGATGTGGCCTTCCTCGAGAGGTTGCCGGAGCACTTCGAGCACCTGCCGCTTGAACTCGGGCAACTCGTCGAGAAACAGGACGCCGTTGTGGGCAAGCGAGATCTCGCCCGGCACGGGGTTGGCACCGCCGCCGCACAGCCCGGCGTCCGAGATGGTGTGGTGCGGCGCCCGCACAGGCCGCGTGGCGACGAGCCCGTGCGAGCCCAGCTTGCCGCCGACGCTGTGGATTTTGGTGGTCTCGAGGGCTTCGTCGAGCGTGAGCGGCGGCAGAATCGTGGGCAGGCGCCGCGCCAGCATGGTCTTGCCCGCGCCAGGCGGCCCCACCATGAGCACGTTGTGGCCGCCCGCCGCCGCCACTTCGAGGGCGCGCTTGACGTTCTCCTGCCCCCGCACGTCGGCAAAATCCACCTCGTACTGCGCCGCCGCGTCGAAAAGGGCGCTGATGTCGCGGCGGTAGGGGGCGGCGCGGCGCGTGCCGCTCAAAATCCCCACGGCTTCTTCGAGCGAGCGCACGCCGTAAACGGAGATGCCCTCGACCACCGCCGCCTCGGGCGCGTTTTCGAGCGGCACGATAACGGCCTCTCTGCCATCGGCGCGGGCCTGAAGCACGGACGGCAGCACGCCCCGGATGCCGCGCACGCCGCCGTCGAGGGCCAGCTCGCCCAGAATCGTGCAGCCATCCAGCTTTGCGCGCGGCATCCTCTCGGACTGCGCGGCCAGCAGGCCCAGCGCGATGGGCAGGTCGAAGGCGGCGCCCTCTTTGCGCACGTCGGCAGGGGCGAGGTTGACCGTCGTGGCGCCGCGCGGCACGGGCAGCCCGGACGTTTTGAGGGCCGAGAACACGCGGTCGCGGCTTTCGCGCACGGCGCCGTCCGGCAGCCCCACCACGGTGTAGCGCGGCAAGCCGGCCTCGACGTGCGTTTCGATTTCGACGGGAAGGGCTTCGACGCCGTTGCGAGCGCTGCTCCAGACGTGGCTTAACATGAGAATCCTGCGGTGTGGAAAAAGGAGACGGTGGCGCGATGCCGCCGTTAGACCCCCGCCCTCGCCGCGCGTAACCCCCTTTGCGCTCCGGCCCCGCGCTTCGCCCCTAAGTCGCTGTTAAGGAAAGGCTTGCGCCTGCCTTTCGGTAGGGGAACAGAGCGCGAAAAAAAGCGGTTTGCGGCGCGATTTCTCAGCGCCCGCACCCCTCATGCTCGACAATGCCACCGACGGCGGCGGTGAACGCCGCATCGGCCCCTCCGTATCGCGCGAAAAGTGGTTTCTGCACGCGCGCACCAAGCTCCAGCGTGGCTACGTGCTTATCGTAGGCAAGGGCAAGCGCACGGCCAACTTCTACTCGCGCGAAAAAGGCTACGAGATGTGCGCCTTCGAGGTCGCCCGCGCCCTCGTCAGCAGCGGCGAGGTCGTGGCTTCGGGCGAGCACCACCTGGGCACCGTTTACACGCTCAGCACCGCCGCCCCCGCGCCGCCCCCGGCGCCCCGCCCCGTCCGCGAGGCCGACGACGAACTGGAGGACCTGGGTGAGGACACGGGCGCCGAGGAAAACTTCGACGAGGAGGAGCCCGACGAGGTGGACGACGAGGCCGAGGGCGTGGCCTGACCGGGCGCCTGTCGCGGAGTGGCCCGGGCGCTGCCCCGGGGCGCAAGCGCGGGCCTGGCATCTTTTGGCCGTATTCTGCGGTGCTCCGTGATTTTTCGCCCCGCCCCACCCCGCCGCGATGCGCCCGCCCTTTCTGATCGCCTCCCTGTGCCTCGCCTCCGCCGCAATGGCCCAGCAGCCCATCATCCACCCCATCCACGACATGGAGCGGCCCCGCCCGCCTGTCGTAGCGCCGGGCGCCTTTGCGCCGGGATTTCCGGCGCCCTCGGACGCCATCGTGCTGATCGGAAATGACCTCTCGGCGTGGGAGGGCGTCGAGGGCGGGCCGGCGGCGTGGTCGGTAGGCGATGGTTTCGTGGAGGTGGCGCCGGGCGCCGGTAACATCCGCACGCGGCAGCGCTTTGGCGACGTGCAGTTGCACCTGGAGTGGGCCGCGCCGGCGGCCGCCACGGGCAGCGGCCAGGACAGGGGCAACTCGGGGCTATTCTTCATGAGTACGTACGAAGTCCAGATTCTCGACTCGTACCAGAGCGACACGTACCCGGACGGGCAGGCGGCAGCGGTGTACGGGCAGTACCCGCCACTCGTCAACGCGGCGCGCCCGCCGGGGCAGTGGCAGACGTACGACGCCGTTTTCCGCCGCCCCCACTTCGACGCTGAGGGCACGCTGGTGCGCCCGGCCACCCTCACGCTGTTCCACAACGGCGTCCTCGTGCAGGACAAGGTGGCGCTTGTCGGCCCCACGTCCCACAGCGCCCGCACGCCCTACGCCGCCCACGCCGACGCGCTGCCCTTCGTGCTGCAAGACCACGGCCACCTGGTGCGCTTCCGCAACATGTGGGTCAGAAACCTGTGATGCCAGGCGGGGCGCGCGGGCGCTACTGGAACATCGCCTTGAGGCTGCCCCACGTGCGCCGCAAACCCGTCGAGGTGTAGTTGACCTGGGCGGTGAAAAGCGTCTGGCGGACTTCGCTCTGGTTGGCGACCGTCAGAACAGCCGTCAGTTCGTAGTCTGCCATCTGGCTGGCGTCTTTGTACAGTTCGGCGTCCACGTACTGGTAGGGGCGGCTCGGCCCCTGGGGCGAAATCGTGGCCAGCAGCACAAAGGCAGGGCTGGCCGACGTGCGGCGGCGCAGCTCGTAGCGCTTGACGCCTACCTCGACCTCCATCTCCCACGTCACCGCGACGCGGTTCTGAACCTTTTCCACCTTCTGGCTGAGCAGCTTGGCCTGCTGCGCGTGCGCCGTGCCGCCCGCAAGCGGCAGCATCAGGGCCAGCACGAAAAGGGCGCGGAGGGGACGCATAAGTAGAGCAAAATCAGCCCTAACTAACGAAACCGCGCGCCCATTTGCAAGGCCTCGTCAGGCGGACTGCGGCGCGGGCGCCTCGCCGGGCGCGGGGTGGCGGTTGGGGCACGCCGGGCGGCAGCACGCGCCGTAGAGGTTGAGCGAGTGGTGGGACACGCGGAAGCCGTAAATGTCGCCGATCATCTGCTGGATGGCGTGCAGGCGCGGGTCGCAGAACTCGAAGATTTCGTTGCAGTCGGTGCAGATGAGGTGGTCGTGCTGCCAGTAGCTGTAGGCCCGCTCGTAGCGCGCCTGGTTCTGCCCGAACTGGTGCCGGGCGACGAGATTGCACTGGACGAGCAGTTCGAGCGTGTTGTAAACGGTGGCGCGGCTGACGGCTACGTTTTTCGCCTTCAGGCGCGTGCAGAGCGCGTCGGCGTCCACGTGGTCGGCGGTGGCGTAGAGTTCGTCGAGAATGGCGAACCGCTCGGGCGTCTGGCGCTGGCCGCGTTCTTTGAGAAACGCCCGGAAGCGTTCGCGCGCCGCTTCGATGTGCTGCTCGGAAAAGTGCTGCATGGGGGCGCAACGGGCCGTTTCAGCGCGGGTTTCCCGCCAGCAGCGCCTCGGCGTCCGCCCAGATCTGCGCGTGCAATTCATCGGGCGCCAGCCGTCCGTCGAGCACCCGGAAGCGGTCGGGCTCGGCACGGGCGAGGGCGTCGTAGGCGCCGGCGATGCGGGCGTGGTAGGCGGCCCCGCCCGTTTCCATGCGGTCGGCGCGGCGGTGGGCGCGGCGGGCAGCCGCGACGTCGGGCGCCACGCGCACGAGGTACGTCCGCGCGGGCACGAGTCCGCCGGCCACTTCGAGGCAGAAAAGGCGCAGCCAGTCGAGCGGTGCCACGCCGCGCCCGCCCCCCTGGTACGCCAGCGTCGAATCCCAGAAGCGGTCGCACAGCACCACCGTCCCCGTTTCGAGCGCGGGCCGCACCACGGTTTCGACGAGCTGGGCGCGGGCTGCCGAGAACAGCATGAGTTCGGCGCGCGGCGCAACGTCGAGCGCGGCGTCGAGCAGGAGGGCGCGGACGTTTTCGCCCAGCCGGGTGCCGCCGGGCTCGCGCACGAGCAGCGTAGTACGTCCCTCGGCCCGGAGGCGAGCCTCCAGCAGCTGCGCCTGCGTGGTCTTGCCGCTGCCGTCGAGGCCCTCGAAAGAGATGAGCATGGGGTGGCGCGTTGGGTGGGTTTGCCGGATGGCTGGAGGGTGGAGCGGGCTGGCATGACGGGCGGGCCACCCATCGGGCCCACAGCAGGCAGGCAGCCCCCTCAGCCGCTCACAGTCCAAAATACCCCGCCCCGGCCTGAATTTTGCGCGCGTAAAGAGACGGCGTTAGGACTTGAAACCGGCCCCGCGCCCCGCTATACTTGCTGTGAACCTTTTGACCGGCGCGGCTTTCGCTGCCTACCGGTCTGAACCATCCGAGATTGCATGGGTCTGTTCGACTACGAGTTTGACGACGCGGACGACGCTGCCGACGCAGAACGCCTGCAAGAGCTGGTCGAAGCGTACGAGTCGGGGCGGGCAACCTACCTCGACTCGCACGCCCTCGAAGAGATTGCCACGCACTATTACGAGCAGGGCCGCTTCGAGGACGCCCTGCGCGCCATCGAGCAGATGGTGGAAACGCAGCCCTACTCTGCCGATGGCTGGATGCGGCGCGGCATCCTGCTGAGCCTGCTGGGCCGCCACGGCGAGGCCATCGCCTCCTACGACCGCGCCCTCTCGCTCAACCCCTTCGACACCGAAATCATCGTCAACCGGGGGCTGGCGCTCGACAACCTGGGCCGCGCCGACGAGGCCATCGCCGCTTACGACGCGGCCCTCGAAATAGACCCGCTCAACGAGGACGCGCTTTTCAACCTGGGCGTGACGTTCGAGCGGGCCGAAAACATCGAGCGCGCCGTCGAGCTTTTCGAGCGCGTCGTGGCCCTCAACCCTGCCCACCCCGAGGCCCATTACGAGATGGGCTACTGCTACGACCGGCTGGGGCGCGACGAGGAAAGCCTGGCCGCCTACGACCAGCACCTCGACCTCGACCCGTTCTCGCCCGACGCGTGGTACAACAAGGGCATCGTCCTCAACCGCCTCGACCGCTACGACGAAGCCCTCGACGCCTACGACTTTGCCCTCGCCATCCAGGACGATTTCGCGTCGGCGCACTACAACCGGGGCAACGTGCTGGCCAACCTGGGCCGCCCCGACGAGGCCGTCGAGGCGTACGGGCGCGTGATTGAACTCGAAGGGCCCGACGCGGCGACGTTTTACAACATCGGGCTGGCCTACGAGGAGAAAAGCCTGTACGGCGAGGCCATAGACTATTTCGAGCAGGCGCTGGGGCTGGAGCCGCAGTACGCCGAGGCGTGGTACGGCATGGGCTGCTGCTACGACGCCGTGGGGCGTTTCGAGGAGGCCATCATCTGCTTCACGAAAGCCCTCGAGCTGAGCCCCGAGACGAGCGAGTTCTGGTACGCCCGCGCCGACAGCCTTTACAACGCCGGCCACATTGACGAGGCGCTCGACGCCTACCGCGCCGTGGTGCGCATGGACCCGCAGAACGGCGAAAGCTGGCTCGACTACGCCGAGACCCTGTTCGAGGCCGACCGCCCCGCCGAGGCCCTTGAAGCCTACCGCGAGGCGTGCAAGGTGGCGCCCGCGTGGGCGGGGGCGTACTTCCAGCAGGCCAAGGCGTTTTACGCCGTCGGCGACCGCGAAAGCACCATCCGCTCGCTCGAAACGGCCTTCCGGCTCGACCCCGAAACGCGCGACGCCTTCCGGCAGCACTACCCCGACCTCTACAGCGACCCGCTCGTGCGCAACCGCCTCAAGTTTTAGCGC
>CBDUCD010000169.1:0-6413 GCA_965365535.1 uncultured Rhodothermales bacterium
TCAAAAAGGCCCTGCTCGACAACGCCGCCGCCATCATCTGCCTGCACAACCACCCCAGCGGCAACCCGGAGCCGTCGAAAGAGGACGTGCGCGTGACAAAGCAACTCGTCGAGGCGGGCAAGCTCATGGGCATCCCCGTCCACGACCACCTCATCATCGCCGGCACGACCTACACCAGCCTGGCCGAGCGGGGGCTGATGTAGGGGCTGTGCGCAAGGCGCGCGGTGCTTCGTGGCCGGCTACTGCTGCTCGACCTCGACCCGCGCCCCGCCGTGCTCGGTAAACTGCATCGCGGCGAGGCGGGCGTAGAGGCCGCCCTGACGGGTGAGTTCGGCGTGCGTGCCCGCCTCCACGATGCGGCCCCCGTCGAGCACGAGAATGCGGTCGGCGTGGCGAACGGTTGCAAGCCGGTGGGCGATGACGACCGTCGTCTGGCGGCGCATGAGGCGGTCGAGGGCGTCTTGCACGAGCCGTTCCGACTGCGCGTCGAGGGCGCTCGTGGCCTCGTCGAGCAGCAGGATGGGCGCGCCGCGCAGCAGGGCGCGGGCAATGGCCACGCGCTGCCGCTCGCCGCCCGACAGCTTTACGCCGCGCTCGCCCACGGGCGAACCGTAGCCCTCGGGCAGGGCGCTGATAAAGGTGTGGGCGTTGGCCTGCCGCGCCGCCGCCTCCACCTCCTCGTCGGTCGCGTCGAGGCGTCCGTAGCGGATGTTTTCGCGGATCGAGGTCGAGAAAAGCTGCACGTCCTGGGGCACGAACGCCATCTGGGCGCGCAGGCTGGCCTGCGTCACGCCGCGCACGTCGTGCCCATCTACCCGCACGGTGCCTGCCGTGGTGTCGTAAAAGCGCGGAATCAGGCTCACGAGCGTGCTTTTGCCCGCGCCGCTGGGGCCGACGAGGGCGACGGTTTCGCCGGGCGCCACCTGGAACGAGAGGTCGTGCAGGATTTCGGCGTCGCCGTAGGCGAACGACACGTGCTCGAAGGCGATGCGGCCCTCGCCGCGCCCGAGCGCCGTCGCGCCCGGCGCGTCCTCCACGTCGGGCTGCGTGTCGAGCAGCTCGAACAGGCGGCCCGTGGCGCCCGCCGCGCTGTTGAACGTAGTATAGAGGCGGCTCATGCCCCCCACCGTGCGGGCGATGTTGAAGGCGTAAAAGATGAACGCGACCAGGTCGCCCGCCGACAAACGCCCGGCCAGCACCTCGCGCCCGCCAAACCAGAACAGCAGAATCAGCGAGCAGAAGAAAAACAGGCTCACCGACGTCCAGAACGTCGTCGTCAGCAGGGCCGTGCGGCGGGCGGTCTGGAAAAGGGCCTCGGCGGCCTGGCCGTAGCGACCCGTTTCGTGGGGCGCCCGCGCAAACGCCTTGACGACGCGGATGCCCACGAGGGCCTCCTCGGCAATGGCCGTCGTCTCGGCCAGCCCGTCCTGGATGGCGCGCGAGAGGCGGCGGATGCGGGCGCCGAAGTATCGCGCCAAGAGGGACACGACGGGCACGACGGCAAAGACGACCAGGCTCAGCCGCCAGTTGAGCGCCACCATCAGCGCCAGCGACCCGACGAGCGAAAGCGTCTGCGTGACGGTTTCGATAAGCGCCGTGGTGACGGCGGCGCGCACGGCGCCCACGTCGTTGGTCAGGCGCGAGGTGAGGTCGCCCGTGCGCTGGCCCGCGAAAAAGCCGATGCCGAGGGTGTGCAGGTGCCCGTAGATGCGCTGCCGGATGTCGGTCACGACGCGCTCGCCCGTCCATTCGAGCAGGTAGTAGCCCGCAAACCCGAAAAGGGACTGGGTGAGGAAAAGCGCCACGAGCCCGACGGTAATCTTGTCGAGCAGGGCGCCGTTGCCTTCGACAAAGACGGCGTCGAGCAGGCTGCGCAGCCCGAGGGGCACGGCCAGCCACACCAGCGACGAGACGACGGTGAGGGCGAGGGCGACCGTCAGCCGGGTGCGGTAGGGGCGGGCAAACGTCAGGATGCGCCGCAGGGCGCGGTAAAGCGTCAGCGGCGGCAGGATGGGGGTGGGGGGCGTGGCGCTCACGCGGCGGCCTCCGCCCGCTCGGGCACAAAGGCGCGCACGCGGTCGGCCTCTTTCTCCGCTCCCACCTGCTGGCGGCGCTGCCCCTCCGAGCCGTCGGCGGCGTGGCGCACGAGGGCGCGCGTGCGCGGCACGACCAGGTCCACGCGCCCGACGAGGCCCGTCGTCAGCGTCACGTCGGCGCCCTCGGGCACGTCCACGGCCAGGTCGGCGAGGGTGCCGGCGGGCAGGGCGCACGCAAACGGGTACAGGCGTCCCGCTGCCTGGGCGTGCCAGACGTAGTAGAGCAGCAGGCTGTCGTTGCGGACGCGCAGCTTGCCCGCCACCACCTCGACCGACAGGCCCGGCGGCAGCGCGTGGGCACCGCAGTCGCGCCGCTCGTCGGGCGTCGAGGCGTGGTTGGCAAAGGCGTCCACGATCTCCAGAAAGTCCGTCGTGTAGTTTTTGAGCCAGCCGCAGTAGATGTGCGTCGCGCCGCCGCGCTGCACCTCCACGACGACCTGCCGGAACAGGTGCGCTTCGAGCAGGGGGTCGTAGGCCGTGCCCGCGTACCCGACGACGGCCGAGGTGAGCTGCTGCAAGCCTGCCTCCTGGTTGGCCACGCCGGGCCGCCGCGCCTTGGCCAGCCCCACCACCAGCCCGACCGACTGCACGAGGGCGTCGCGCAGGAGGGCGATCCAGTTGCGGATGCGCCGCGCCAGCCGCCTCAGCGGGCCGGGCTGCGCCGTGCGGGCGATTTCGCGGCGCCGCGACGCCTGCGCCTCGGCCGAGAGGCCCTCGGGCACGCGGTAGAGGGCTTCGATTTTGGGATACTCGTCCTTGTAGAACATGAACGACCGCTCGACGTGGCCGCCTGGCGCCCGCACAGGGGCGGCGTAGCGCAGTTCGAGGCCCGTGGCGTAGAGCTTTTCCTCGCCCCACACGAGTTCGCCGCCTTCGAGCGCGAGCGTCACCGCGTCCTTTTCAAAGCTGCGCAGGCACGCGTCGCGCCGCCGCGCCTGCACCACGGCCGCCAGCGTGGCAATGGCCAGCAGCACCAGAATCGTGAGCAGGGTAGCGTCCAAGCTGAGGCGGAATGCGGAAAGGGTCGGCCCCGCCAACGCCGCCCCGGGGCGGGCGGTTCATCGGACGGGGGCGACGAACCTGCGCCGCGCCCGCGCCGTTCGGCCCCGCCGACCTGCTTCCGCGCATGACCGACACGCTCCGCTCGCTCTACACCTGGGTAGCCTCCGCGCTGCTCATCCTGGCGTGGCTGCCCCTCATGGCCGTCGTCCGCCTGTTCGACCGCGACCCGGCGCGCTACCACACGGGCCGCCTTTTCCGCCGGCTGGGCGCGACGATGACGCGCCTCAACCCGGCGTGGCAAATAACGGTCGAGGGGACGGAGCACATCGGCGATCCGCGCCGCCCCTACGTGCTCGTTTCCAACCACCAGTCCAACGCCGACATTCCCGTCGTGAGCCGCCTGCCCCTCGAGATGAAGTGGGTGGGCAAAAAGGCCCTTTTCGACCTGCCCGTGCTGGGCTGGATGATGAAGCTCGCGGGCGACATCCAGGTAGATCGGGGCGACGCGCGCAGCCGTGCTGCCGTGATTATCAAAGGCCGCGAGTACCTCGAAAAGCGCTGCTCCGTCATCTTTTTCGCCGAGGGCACGCGCAGCCGCGACGGGCGCCTGCTGCCTTTTACCGATGGCGCCTTCCGGCTGGCCGTCAAAGCTCAGGTGCCCATCCTGCCCCTCGCCATTGAGGGCACCGGGAGTGCGCTGCCCACGCGGACGTGGAAGTTTGGCGCCTCCACGCCCATCCGCCTGCGCGTGCTGGCGCCCGTGGAAACGGCAGGCCTCAAAACCGCCGACGTGCCCGCGCTACGCGAGCGCATCCGCACCGAGATCGCCGCGCAGATCGCCGCGTGGCGTGGCGTGGCGCTGCAAGACGTGCTGGCCCCCGCCGTCGAAGAAACGGCCAATCCGGGCGCGCTACCGGCATAGCGTTGCGCGGACGCGTGCGGCAGCCGTAGTTTGACGGCCCTTGTGCCAGCCTACTGCCCTGTAGCTCAACTGGCAGAGCGCCTGACTCTGGATCAGGAGGTTCGAGGTTCGAGCCCTCGCAGGGCAGCACGCAAAACGCCCCAGAAAAGCTGCAAAACGCGATTCTGGGGCGTTTCATTTTGGCCTACCTACGTAGCTGAATGCAACTGCGCACAGGAGCGCTGGAATCGTTTTCCGCACAAAGCAGGATTCATAACATGCTCTGTACTGCGTTGTACCGCCCTAAAGCTCTACAACCATCCGGTAGATGATAGGAAGCGAGAGGGTGCGCGGCCATGCATTGTCCCATTCCACGAGATAGCGAACGGCGTATCGCCCTTCACGTGATGGTTCGCACATGCCCACACTGGCCCACTCATCTTCGGTCACCGGTACGATGCCGAGTTGCGGATGCCGAACCGAGACCCGGTGCGGCACGGAGCCCGCGAGGCGGGCTTGCAGTTGAAAGCGGACGTTGCTGTTGTAGATGATTCCTCCTTCGAGCAACGTGGCATTTTCGCCCATCTGCTCCTGCACCACGAGTGGTTCGATGTGCGTGATGCCCAGCATCGTCACTACGTCAATGGCCACGTCGAACCGCAGCGTCGTCTGCTGCGCCTGCGCACTCTTAGGCGCGCTGAGGGCCACGCAGGCTACGGCACACCACCCGAGCATGGCTGTCAGGCCGGCAAAACGGGGGTGCACGCATTCGTGTTCAGTCATGGCCATTCGTCGAAAGGATTGAACAGGCTGTTATAGGCTCCTCAGCATCCGTCATGGCGTCGAGAGGGTGAGGCGGAGATCGAGCTGGTAGCGCCCTGGCGGGTCGGTGGCGCGGTTCCAGTACACGCGGAAATAAAGCTGGCTGGCTTGCGGCACCCTGCCCCGCGCGGGTCCTGGCTCGCCTGCCATCACGGTTTGCGTAAGGGGCGTAAGCTGGTTTGGATAGGTGCCCGGGTGCTTTCCCCACCATACACTTTCAACTGACTTCTGCACCAAGCCGCCTGGCCCGTGATACGTGAAAAAAGCCGGCGCTTCCAGCCCTACCATGAATGGGACGTTGGACTGCACGCGAATGTCAGGACCCGTGTAATCGGCGTAGCCGCGCTCCAGGTCGAGGTTGGTGATGCGCCCCAAGTCGAGCGACCCTCCCTGGAGGGTCATTTTCATGACCGGCGGCACGGGAAGCCTGAGTTCCACGTCCAACTCGCACGTTTCGCTGTTGCCCATCGCTGTGCATACCTGAGCAGCGGCAGGCATCCCGGTGGCCAGCAGAAGCAGCCCTACCAACGGCATCAAACGTTTCATCTGCGCTCTCCTAAGGCTGAGGGTTGAAGGTGGCGGCAAACGTGCCTGTGGCGACGATTTCGCCGCGCACGACCTGAATCCAGTCTCCTGTCAGCTTTCCCGCGCTAAACTGAGCGGCATGTTCAACGCTTACCCCTTCAAGCGTAAAGTCGAGTTGCACGTCGCCCTCGATTGCGGTTCCGAAAACAGGCCCCGTCAGGCGGCGGCGTTCGCCTCCCTGGCGTATTTCGACGAGGTCGGCGGCGCCCCGCAGGTCGGGGCACGCCTCGTCATCAATTCTGAAGGTGCCCATCCAGGTGCGGCCGGCGCCTGCAGTTTCGACGGCTTCGTAGGCCCAGATGCCAGCGTACGGGGCGGCGCTTTTACACGGCTCCTGGCTATCGCATCCCGACGCCAGGAGCAGGGCCACCATTGCCCAGTGTGGGGTGGGGCGGGCGTAGAGGAGCAGGGGAGAAAGCTTCATGGGTTCCGCCGGTCAATGGGCGCGTTGGGCCGCAGGGGATGGTGGGGCAGCAGAGGCACACGCAGCACCGTGCCCTCGGCCAGCACGTTGGGATCGGAAATGAGGGCGCGGTTTGCGTCGAGCAGCGCCACCCACTGGTTGGGGTCGCCGTAGAGCTGGCGGGCGATTTCGGTAAGCCAGTCGCCCGCGCGTACCGTGTACGTGACGACGGGGCCCGAGCGCTCCGCTGCTGGCGGACTGCCAGGCGCGCGGTGGTTCGGATTGGAAAGCGACGTGGCGGGCGACCTCTCCGATGCGGCGGTGCTGGCCTCCGTCGGCTCCACCTGCCCGGTTGGTGCGGGTGGCCTCTCCGGCGCAGCGTTTTCACTGGCCGGGGCGGGCGGGGCGTCTGTTGCCGGCTTCGACCTGATCTGCATCGAGCGGCCTCGCAGCGGCAGGGTGATAGGTGGCACCGGCGCTTCGCCCACGCTGAAACGCGGCGCTTCTCCCACGATGCTCAGCGGCTCGGCCAGTTCGCGTGCATCAATGGCGAGGGTGTACGTGCCGGGGGGGAACACGTCGGCCACCTTGCCCTCGTTGACGA